>NZ_JBLTJC010000480.1:0-7004 GCF_048158785.1 Streptomyces colwelliae
GTACGGCGCGTCGGGCGCGGGTGCCGGGTCTGTGGCCCGGTGGGCCCCGAGGGGGGTCGTGGCGGAACCCGAGGGGTGAGGCGTCGTGGCGTGGGGAGTCGTGGAGCCCCCGGACGCGTCGCCGCTCGCCGGTTCCTGGCGGGCGCCCGCGCCGACCGGGTCGTACGAGCCGCCGGCGGCCAGGGCGTCCAGGCGCAGGGACAGGGCGTCGAGTCGCGCGGCGGGGTCGTCGTCTGAGGACGAACTCCCTTGTGCGGGCCGCTGGTTGTCGCCCTGGGCGTTCGTGCTCGGCGTGTCCCGGCGCGACCCCGCGCTGTCGGGCTGGGAGAAGGCGTCCCAGCCCGGGTCGCCACTGGCGCTCTCGCCGCGTTCGGCCGGGGCCCCGGTGCGGGCGCCCGCGCGGTCGGTCCAGCTCAGGACGGCACCGCAGGCGTCGCAGAACGACTGGCCCGGTTCCGCGCGGGTTCCGCATTCGGCGCAGCTCTGGGTGGTCGTCATCTCTCGGGGTTCCTTTCGGGGAGCACGGCGGCGGTCACCTGGACCGTGTACGGCATGTGGGCGGGGCGGGCGGCCGCCACGAGGGCGTCGAGGCGGTGGGTGTCCAGGGTGGTCGGCGCGGGCAGCCGCAGGTGGACGTGGAGCCGGGGGCCGCGTTCGCCGGGGACCGGGCCGAGCGGGCGGGCGTTCCAGTCGGCGGCGCCGCTCTCGGTGATCTCCGGTTCGGCACCGAAGGCGAGCCGCACGGCCTCGGCCAGACCGCGCCGGGTACCGCGGATGCGGTGCAGGTACGTGGCAGCCGCCACGGCGGCCCGCAGCCGCTCCTCCGGTTCGCTGCCGTCGGTCTCGGCACCGACCCAACTCCCCAGCCACTGCACGAAATCCAGCGGTGCGAGCGACGGCCTGAAGTACGTGTCGAGGCAGTCCAGCACACTCAGGATCGGCGCTACGACCTCGTCGAGCCCGGCGACGAAACGCTGGGCGAGGTCGTCGTCGGCGAACACGGCGGGCAGCATCGCGCCGATCGGCGCGGACGAGCCGAGCCCGTCAACTGATCCTCTCAACGCGCGCCTCCCTGCCTGGAGTTGGCGATACTCAGGCCAGCGATATTCACGCTGGTGATATTCACGCTGGTGATGTTCACGCGCCGTCCCCGATCACGCGGACGCGGTGGTCGAAGGAGAACACCAGTGACGGCCGCTCCAGGTCGATGCGGTCGGTCGGGTCGCCGCGCTTGCCGGTGAGCGGGTCGGCGGGGTGCAGGACGACCTCGTCGACCAACTCGACGCCGGGCACGCGCTGGAGCACCGCGAATACCTCCCCGGACTGCACGGGACGCCCGAACGGCCAGCCCTTTCCGTCCGATCCGCCGGTGAGCGGGTCGAGGTGGCGGTAGAGGGCGTCGTGGGCCTGGCGGCGCACCCGGTCGGTGTCGACGCCCCGGAAAGCGTGGACCGTGGCGACCACGGTGACGCCCTGATAGAAGGGCGGGCCGACCGCCAACCGGGTCCCGATCAGCCGCCGTTCGTCGAGATGCCGGGTGATGCGGTCCAACAGGGCGTCTCCGGGGACCAGTTGCTCGAAGCGGAGCCGACCACCCGGGTCGGGTACGGCCTGCGGGACCACCAACACCCGTACGGCGTAGGCCCCGTGCTCCTCCTCGTCGCCCTCCAGGCAGGTGATGCGGGCGGTCTCGGGGGCGGCCCGGCGGGAGAGTTCCTCGTAGTCCCGGAGGGTCACCGCCCGTTCCTGGGCGCGCAAGGTGATCGGCGCGCGGGTCTTGGCCTCCTGGACCGTCTCGCCGTCCACTCCCCCGCGCGCGGCCTCGCGGTTGGCGACTTCGGAGACGTACGGGATGGAGCTGCGCAGGATCTGTACCGCGCCGCGTGCCACGTTGCCGGCCCGGCCGCCGCCGGTGCGGTAGCGGCGGGCGCGGATCACCGCGCCCTTGGGGGCGACCATGCCGTACTGGCGCAGGGAGCCGTCGGGTTCGCGGACGGCGGGTCCGAAGGCGAGTTCGCCGGTGGCCGCGTCGAGGGTGATGTGGCGGTCGTCGGGGCCGGAGGCGGCGAAGTGCGGGACGACCTGCCAGTCCGTCCAGCCGTCGTGCTCGGCGGTCTGGAGGAGCAGGGGCGTGGCGTCGCCGACGACCGGTGTGTGGGAGAGCCGCAGCCGCTGTCCGGGCAGGCCGGTGGACTCGCCGAGCGCCTCGTCGTAGACGGTGTCGGCGTGGACGACGGTGGTGGTGCCGCCGATGGTGAAGGCCTCGGCGGAGCGGACGGTCGGCGAGGTGGTGTAGAAGGGCTGGTCGGAGTGGGGTTCGGTGACGCGGCAGCGCAGCCAGCCGGCTTCCTGGCCGCCGTTGCGGGACAGCGTGTGGCCGCCGGGTACGTGCAGGATGACGGCGCCGGGGCGGTTGAGGCCGCCGGTGCCGTCGCGGTCCACTTCGCAGGGCTGCCAGCCGTCGGCGGTCCACGCCTCCCACACCAGGGGCGGCTGGCGCGGGTCGACGCCGACTCCGTCGACGCGGCTGTCGAGTTCGAGGGCGAGGGCGCAGTGCGGGACGGCGGCGGTCAGCCCGAACAGCATCGAGTCGCCGGGGTCGGGCGACTCGGCGAAGCACATCACATGGTTGCCCTCGGCCAGGTCGTGGGTCCGGTCGACGACCTGCTTGCCCCGGTGCTGCACGACCAGATGCCGCAACGCGCTTGGAACTACGGCGAGTTCGCGCTCGGTGGCGAAGACCACCGCCTCCTCGCCCTCCGTGCGCATCGTCGCCACCTCGGTGCCGAGCGGCACCTGCACCGCTTCCTCCTGGGGCGCCGACAGCCAGAACGTGACGTCGGTGCGGGCCGCGGACGGCGGGAAGAGGGTGATGCCGACCAGGTCGAGGAAGGCCAAGTGGTTCTTGTCCGGTACCCGGTTGAGGCGGTAGACGATCTGGTCGGCCATGTGCGCGACCGTCTCGACGAGGGTGACGCCGGGGTCGGAGACGTTGTGGTCGGTCCACTCCGGGGCGCGCTGCTGGATGTAGCGCTTGGCGTCGTCGACGAACTGCTGGAAGCGGCGGTCGTCGAGGTTCGGGGAGGGCAGGGCCATCGGTCAGTTGTCGCTTTCAGCAGCCGTGCCGGGCGTACCGGAGGTGTCCGGCTCGTCGTGGGACGGGATGACGTAGAAGGGGAAGACGAGGCTGCGCGGGTTGTTGGTGCCGCGGATCGAGTAGCGGACGTCGATGTACAGCACGCTCTGCTCGGTGCCCGCGGTGACCTCGACGTCGTCGACCTCGATGCGCGGCTCCCAGCGGTCGAGGCTGACGTGCACCTCGTGCTGGATCCGGCCCGCGGTCTGCTCGTTGACCGGCGCGAACACCAGGTCGTGGATCGCGCAGCCGAAGTCGGGCCGCATCGGGCGCTCGCCCGGCGCGGTGGACAGGACGAGCCGGATCGCCTCCTCGACCTCGCGCTCCCCGCTGACCAGCGCGATGCCGCCGGTCGGCCCGATGCGCAGCGGGAACGACCATCCGGACCCGACGAACTGTTCGGCCATCAGACAACACCCGCCCGTTCCCTGCCCGTTGGGCCGCTCATGCACTTGCCCGTTGGGCCGCTCATGCACTTGCCTGTCGGGCCGCTCATGCCGGAATCACCATCGGGACAAGGCCGTTGAGGGTCACTACGCCCATGATCGGCACGGTGACGGCCCGAATGCCCACGGTGCCGATGGAGTTGACCTGCACGCTCCCGCCCGCGGTGAGCATCGCGTTGCCGAGCGCCTTCATGTTGAGGGCGCCCATCGCGTCCAACGTGATCGCTCCGGTGGTCGACTTGACGTTGACCAGCCCGCGCCCCTCGATGTTCAGCGGTCCGCCGCTCTTGATCGTGAGACTGCGCCGGGCGCTGAGGGTGAGGCTGGTACCGGCCTCGACCGACACCGAGCGGCTGCCCTTGATGGTGACGCTGCCCTTGCTGTCCACGACGATCTCGGTGTTCGTGCGGTCCAGGGTGATGGTCAACTGCTTGTCCCCGGAGGCCAGTCGGACCCCTTGCTTGCGGCCGCCGGTCTTCTGGCTGAGCAGGTCCATCCGGTTGCCGTCCCGGTCGGAGACGGTGTGCCGGCTCGCCTTCTTCCGTACGGCGTCGTGCAGCGGCACATCACCGACGACGGTCGGCTTGTCCTTGCCGTTGTAGAGCCCGCCGATCACGAACGGATGGTCAAGTGCCCCTCGGTCGAAGGCGACCAGCACTTCGTCATTGACGTCCATGGGGAAGATCCCGCCTCCACCGAGCCCGCCCCACTGCACGGTCCGCGTCCAGTCACTCACGTACGTGTCGTCCAGCCACGGGAACTGCAACCGCACCCGCCCCTGCTTGAGCGGGTCGTTGACATCCGTGACCAGGGCGTTGGCGACACCCGGCAGCCGGGGCGCGGTCTCCGAGCCGCCCGAGGCGAGCCCGTACAGCGAACGCCACTGCCGTCCGCTGACCGTCACCCAGGTCTCGTAGTGCTTGCCGTCGCCGAAGACGTGTCGTACGGAGGTGGCCGTGTACTTGCCCTCGAAGGGCGGGCCCACGTCCGCGAGCGCGACCGGAACTCCCGGGCGCAGCTTGGGATTTCCGCGCGCGACGACCTCCAGCTCGGCGAAGGAGGACGTCACGTCGTCGGCGAGGGCGGCGGCGGCGAACTTCACCTCGGTCTGTTTGTCGTAGGGCGTGCCCGTCTCGACCAGCTTGGCCGTCTTGAACTTCCCGGCCGCCGCGCCCGGGGTGGTGCCGATACTGATGGACGGATTCGAGGCCCCGGGCGAGGTGGCGGTGAGCTTCTTCTTCGTGGTGACGTCCCAGCCGCGCGCCTCGACCGTGCCGACCTGGTCGGCGGCGGTCACGGCGGCCCGCAGCCGCAGGATGTCGTGCCCGGCCTGGAGCACGAACGGGCTCTTGTCGCCGTCGGTCTCAGGGGACGGCGCACCGGACGACGGTTTCGGCTCCACGAACTGGAACTTGCCGTCCGCGTCGACCGACATGACCATCTCGTTCTCGTCCGCGAGCCGGGCCAGGAAGTCCCAATCGGTCACGTTGGACTGGGAGATGAACTCGTACACGGTCCGCGTCGAGGTGATCTTCCCGATCGGCACCCCGTCCTGGGCGGCCAGCTTGCGGGCGATGTCGGACGCGCTCTGGTTGCGGTAGGCGGCGACCCGGCGCTGCCGCAGCAGCCGGTGCCCGAAGTCGTAGCCGCGTACGACCGTGAAGGTGCCGGTGCCGTCGTAGTCGGCCTCAAGTCCCGTGACCTCACCGGTCAGCAGCGGATCGGAGGCACCCTGCCCGTCGGCGACCGGCGCGATGACCACCTTCGTACCGAAGGTGACACCGAGCTTGCCGAGGATCAGGCGGTACGGGTCCCGGAAGGTGAGCCGGAACGCGGCCGGGACGCCGACGCCCTGGTCGACGTAACTGTCGACGAGGTAACGGGCGTACTCCGAAGGAATCTTGGCGCCGCCGATCTTCACCTCGACGACGTTCGAGAACGCGGACTTCACCATCAGGAACGCACCTCCTCGGCGGCGGGCAGCACGAGTTCGACACCGTTCGCGAGCCGCGTCGGGTCGTCGATCCCGTTGGCCTCGGCGATCGCCCGCCACGCAGCGGAGTCGCCGTACTCCCGCCAGGCCAGCGACTGCAACGAGTCCCCTGCTACGACCCGGTGGACGCGCTGCGCGGTGAGCGCGCCCGAAGTCGGGTTCTGGCCCTTGGTGTTGCTCGGTATCTCGTGCAGTTGGAGCCGGCAGGTGGCGCGGATGGGCACGCCGGTGGTCCCGAAGAGCGAGTAGGCGGCCTCGACGGAGGAGACGTAGGAGGTGAACCGGGCGGTGGAGAAGGACCCCCACTGGAACACGACCCAGGGTGGTGAAGGCTGCTTCGCGGCAATGGACTTGGTGGTCACGTCGCAACAGGCGAGGAGCGACTCGACCTTCTTCAGCACGGAGTTGCTGGTCGGCTCGTCGGAGGAGTCGAGGAAGATCTCCACGCCCATCTCACGCGGCTGCGAACCCATGAACTCCGGGAGGGAACCGTCCCGTTCGATCTGCGCGGGGGTCGTCTTCCACTGGGCGCGACGGGTGAGTGACAGTTGCGCCGGGTTGAAGTCGAAGGCGAAGGTCTTGATGAGCCCACCGGGGGTGGTGCTCCCCCCTACCGGCGGCTCATGAATGGCGAGACTGGCCCGGACAAGGCTCTTGCCGGCGCCCCTGCTGGTGGTGGCCATGGTCTTCCTCTCCCCTCCTCCGCCGTCCCGCTCAGTCCGTGAATCCGTGGTGCGCGATCTCCAGGACCTCGGTGGCGACCGCCGGTCCCGCCGGGTCGAGGGAGGGGCCCTGCCAGCTCACCGGCAGTACGTCGATCAGCCCCCAGTGCGCGACCTCCGAACCGTCCGCGCGCAGCGCCGCGATCTGGCCGGTGGGGCGCTTGATCCCGGTCTGCACGGAGGAGATCCACTTGGCGACCTTCGCGGTGTCCGGGGTGAGCGGGCGGGTCAGCCGGATGGTGGAGAAGGTGACACGGGTGGGGAGTTGCCAGACGAAGCCGTTGTTGCCGCCCTCCTGCCGGTGCTCGATCTCCACCGTCGACGACAGCCCGTCGCACCCGTTGAAGTAGCCGAGGCTCTCGCCGTCGATGCTGAGGGTGAACCAGATGGTGGAGCCCGGGTCGAGGCGGGACATCGGGGGTGGGCCTTTCTGTCGTTGCGCTGCGTTGCCTGGAGATGCGGTGCGGTGCGGTGCGGCTGGGCGGTGCGGTGCCGTTCCTGTCAGTGGCGGGGGTCTCGGAGCTTGCCGATCCGTTCGCGGTCCAGGCGTAGTTCCGTGCGGATCAGGCGGGTGATGCGGCCGATGATCCGGTGCACGAGTTCGTCGAGCTGGAAGTCGGTGAGGTCTCGGGGGTCGAACTGGCCTGCGGCGTGTCGTCAAGACCATGATCGAGCGGGTCAACTGCACCCGCCTGGACTGCGTGATG
>NZ_JBLTJC010000481.1:0-6947 GCF_048158785.1 Streptomyces colwelliae
GGGGTGGGGTCGGGGGCGTTCGTCGGCGTTCGCGGGTGTCGAGGAGTGACATGGTGGCGGCTCACGCCTTCTTCTTCGTGGTGTACGGCCTGGTGGGGTCCCAGTCCGCGAAGACGTAGTCGGACGTGCTGACCTTCTTGCCCTGCTTGGCCACCGCGGCGACCGCGTCCGAGAGCAGCTGGAACTTCTTGTCGGCCAGGCTGCTCAACGCGCCCTGGACGTCCTTGATCTGACCCGTGTAGACACCGGTCACGACATCGCCGATGTCGGGCTTGGGGACGCTGGGCGCGACGCCGGCCAGCTCCGGGTTGCGTACGAGGGGCACCGGGCCGCGCAGCACCTGCTCGGTCATGCCGATGAAGGCGGCGAAGGGCTTGGAGTCGATACCGTCCGGGTTGTTGTTCGCGGGGTGGGCCGAGACGCCGTTGAGGTCCTCGACCCAGCGCCGTCCGGCGGCGGGGGACGTCAGCGCGTCCAGCCACTGGAACGCCTCGTGCGCCTTCTTGCTCTTGGCGGAGACCGCGGCGAAGGAGCCGTTGCCGACCGGGTCGGCGTAGTAGTAGCCCTTGGGTGTCGTGGTGGGCGAGGGCAGGGTGACGAGGCTGTAGTCGGTGAACTTGTGCTGGGTCCACTCGGGTTGGTTCCACACGCCGCCGACGGTCATGCCGAACTTGCCGCGCTCGAAGAACGCGCGGGCCGCTTCGTCGGACAGGCTCACGGAGTTGGGGTGGAAGAAGCCGCGCTTCTTCCACTCGACGAACAGCTCCAGGAAGTCGGCGTAGGCCCGGTCGGTGCCGAACGTCCACTTGCCGACGCGGTAGTCCATGCCGGTTCCGGGGACGGTGGGGGCGCCGCCCGGTGCGCCGGCGCCGCGCACGAACAGGTCCAGCCACCAGGCGAGGACGCCGATGCCGTCGGCGTTGCCGAAGCCGAAGCCGTAGGACTTGCCGCCGCTCTTCTTGGTGATCGTCTGGGCGGCGCTGGTGACTTCGTCCCAGGTGCGGGGCAGCTTCACGCTCCCGTCCGGGTTCGTCAGGCCGACGGACTTGAAGACGCCGTGGTGGATGTAGAGCTGCAACTGCGGACCCGAGCCCTTGAGCGGGGCCGAATAGACCTTGCCGTCAAAGACGTTGGCGCCTTCCAGGAAGGTGCCCTCAGGAAAGCGTGACTGCCATGCCGGGGTCGCCCACTCGTCGAGCGGGTGCAGCCAGCCCTTCGCGACCTGCTCGGCGACGCTGGGCACCTGCGGGATCATGAAGACGTCCGGCGGGTTGCCGCTGCGGTTGGCGAGCGCGACCAAGTCCGGGTATTTGGCGTTCTGTTGGGTGGTTTTCTTGACGCCGACCCCGCTGTGGCCCTTCTCGAAGAGCTCTATCTCCTTGTCCACCCAGGGCGCTTGGGTGACGTACCAGTCCCAGTAGGTGAGCGCGTCCGCCGACGAGGAGGGGGAGCCGGAGCCGCACGCGCTCAGGCCGCCGCCCAGGGCGAGGGTGCCGGCGCCGAGTGCGGCGGTGCGCAGGAGGCCGCGTCTGGAGACGTTCGACGAAGTCATCTGGTGTTCCTCCGAGGCGGAGAAGAGGGATGCGGTGGGATGCGGTGAGTCGCGAAGGGGATGCCGAGCGGCATGTAACGTTCACTGAACCGTTTACAGTAACCGGGACGTTAAGGGGAGGTCTCACGGTCGTCAAGGGGTTCGGCAATCCTGGAGAAGTTCCAACAGCCGCCTGTACCCGGGCCGTAGAGAATCCCTCGCCAGTTGTGTAACTTTTTCATCGTTGTTACTTACATCGGCTGTTCACCGGGGCGAGGAGAAGCAGAGCATGGCTCAAGGTCGGGGTTCCGCAGGCCGGGCGACGATCCGTGACGTGGCGTCGCGCGCGGGCGTGTCCGTCGCCACCGTCTCGCGGATTCTCAGCGGGGCGTACACCGCTCCCCCGGCGACGCACGAGCGGGTCATGCAGGCGGTGCAGGACCTCGACTACGTGGTCAACGCCAACGCCCGTTCCCTGAACACCGCTTCGGGGATGGTGGCGATGGTGGTCAACGACATCACCTCGCCGTTCTTCATGAACGTCGCCTCTGGGGTGGAGGAGCAGGCCGTCGCCGACGGCCGGGTCTGTCTCGTCTGTTCCACCCAGGGTGTCCCGGAGCGGGAGTTGTCGGTGATCGAGCTGATGCGCCAGCGCGGTGCGGAGGCGATCATCCTGGTCGGCGGCATGGCCGAGACCGAGGAGCACCTCGCCCAACTCACCGCCGCCGCCGAGGGGTTGGAGCGCGCAGGCTCCCGTCTGGTGCTCTGCGCCCGGCCGTGGAAGGGTGGCCCGAAGGCGCCGGTGGACGTGGTGGAGTGCGACATGGAGAGCGGCGCCTTCGCCGCCACCAGCCACCTTCTCTCCGCCGGCCACACCCGGGTCGCCCACCTGGCGGGCCCGCACGAGTTCAGTGTGGCGGGCCAGCGCCTCGAAGGATACGAACGGGCCCTGCGCGCCCACGGCGTCAAGCCCGACCCGGCGCTCGTCGCCGAGAGCGACATGACCCGCGAGTCCGGCTACGAGGCGGCCTGCCGCCTGCTGACCGACACCGACGCCACCGCGGTCTTCTGCGCCAGCGACATGAGCGCGGCCGGAGCCATCGCCGCCGCCCGCGACCTGGGCCGTTCGGTCCCCGACGACCTCTCCGTGGTCGGCTTCGACGACATCCCGCTCGCCGAGGACCTCTACCCCCGGCTGACCACCGTGCACGTCCCCCAGCAGGAACTCGGCCGCTCCGCGACCCGCCTCGCCCTGCACCGCCGCCCCATGGACCCGCCGAGCCGCCGCGTGGTGCTCGGCTCGCACGTCGTCGTACGCCAGTCGGTGGCGCCCCCGGCCCGCCTCAACACCGTTGGAAAGGTGGACAGTTGATACCGGAGGACCGGCTCCTCTCCCCCCACACCGGCTGGACGCGCGCACACTGGGAGGCGCTGGCCGACGCCCAACTGACCGCCGTCCGCCCGTACTCAACGGACCGGCACGCCCTGCTCCATCTCCCCGGCCCCGCCAGCCGCAACGGCCGGCACAGCGACGGCCTCGAAGGCTTCGCCCGCACCTTTCTGCTCGCCGGCTTCCGCCTGGCCCACTCCGGCGCCAACGACCCGCACGACCACGCCAGTTGGTATGCCGAGGGCCTGGCCGCCGGCACCGACCCGCACTCCCCGGAACACTGGCCGAGCATGCGTGAGTGCGGGCAGGCCAAGGTGGAGTGCGCGTCGGTGGCCATCGCGCTGCACGAGACCCGGCCCTGGATCTGGGACCGGCTCGACGACGCCGTACGGCAGCGGATCGTCGCCTGGATGACGGACCTGCTCGGCAGCGGGGTCTCGGACAACAACTGGGTCTGGTTCAGGGCGATCACGTCGGCGTTCCTGCGCTCGGTCGGCGCCCCGTGGAGCGCGCCCGACATCGACCACGCGATCGCGCGCACGGAGACTTGGTACGCGGGCGACGGCTGGTACTCCGACGGCGGCGGCACCGGCGGCCCGCTCCGGCACTTCGACCACTACTCGGGCTGGGCCATGCACTACTACCCGCTCTGGTACTGCCGCATCTCCGGCGCCGACGCGGACCCCGCCCTGCTACCCCGCTACCGCGCCCGGCTGCGCGGCTACTTGGACGACGCCCAGCACCTGGTGGCGGCGGACGGCGCACCTCTGTTCCAGGGCCGCTCCCTGACGTACCGCTACGCGATGCTGTGCCCGCTGTGGGCAGGCGCCGTCTTCGACGCCACTCCCCTGCCGGCAGGCCGCACCCGCCGCCTCGCGAGCGGAGTCCTACGGCACTTCACCGAGGCCGGCTGCTTCGATGAGCGTGGGCTCCAACCACTGGGCTGGCACGGGGAGTTCACGGCGATCCGGCAGCCGTACTCGGGCCCTGGTTCGCCGTACTGGTCGAGCAAGGGCTTCGCCGGGCTGGTGCTGTCGGCGGACCACCCGGTGTGGACGGAGAAGGAGGAGGCCCTGCCGATCGAGACCCAGGACGTGCGGCGGACGTTGACCGCCCCGGGGTGGCTCGTCTCCGGCACGGCGGCGGACGGGGTCGTCCGCGTCGTCAACCACGGCAGCGACCACGCGTCCGGTGACGGTGTCGACGCCGAGGCGGACGACCCGGTGTACAGCCGCCTCGCCTACGCCTCCCACGCCGCCCCCGACAGCAGCGAGGCGAGCCTGAACGACCCGCTCGACTCGCACATCGCGCTGCTCGACGCCGACGAACGCCCTTCCCACCGCCGCCCGTTGACCCGCCTGCACCTGGGCGTGCGCACCGCCGTCTCCCGCCATCGCGCGCACTGGCCGGCCGGCCCGGTACCGGCCCCGTATGCCCACGATCCGGCGCCCGACTTCCGTACGGGGCCGTGGATCACGACAGCGTCCGTACTGAACGGACCGCTGGAGGTGCGGCTCACCCGGGTCGACGGACCGGTGCGGGAGCCGTTGCGGCTACGGGTCGGCGGTTACTGTCTGGCGGCGACCGAGCCGCCGGGCATGCGCCTGGAGTCCCAGCCGGCCGCATGGGTGCGCAGCCCGACCGGCCTGTCCAGCACGGTGGTCGGGCTGCGCGGTTTCGACGAGGCGGGCATCGGCACCGCGCGCGACGCCAACGCCTTCGGGCCGCGCTCGGCGACACCCTGGCTCGCCACGACGGCGGAGGTCCAACTGGGCACTGTCTACGCCGCGTTGGTCTGTCTCTCCGGGGTGGTCGCGGGTCCGGGTGCCGCCGAAGCCGTACGGCTGGAGGTCTGTTACGACGGTGCCGGCACCGCCCTCGCGGCTGTCACGTGGCCCGACGGCACCCAGGACGACGTCCGCTTGGAACCGCCGAGTTGATGGGCGAGACGGTGTGGGACGCGGGCTGTCAGGGGCCCACGCCCCACACCGCGATCACGTGCCGTCGATGAGCCTGACGGCGAGATCGGGACTGAACTGCCCGGCGGGCACGGTCGGAGCGACGCCGCACTGACCATCAGAGTTGCCCGGTGTCTTGACCCACAGCAGCAGGTCCTCGGCACCGCCCACCCGTGGAGTGACTCCGAGCTTCCGTCCGGCCGGGTTGCACCATTCGCCGTTGGAGCCGTTGCCGTTGCGGCTGGTGTCGACGGCGAAGTGGGAGGTGCCGCCGAGCGCCGAGTTGATCGAGTTGCCGTAGGTCTCCGAGGACGGGGTGGTGTAGAAGTTCGAGACGTTCAGGGAGAAGCCGCGGATGTTGGCCACGCCCGCCGACCTCAACCGGCTCGCCATGGTCGCCGGGTCGACCCAGTTGGTGTGTCCGGCGTCGAGGTAGGCCCAGGTGTTGGGTGCCTTCTGCTGGAACATCTGGGTGGCGTAGGAGAGCATCGCGAGGCGGTCGCTGGTCTGTGCGCTGGTCAGGCAGCTGAAGTCGGACAGGGCGTCCGGCTCGATGACGACGACGGCGGGGTGGGTGCCGACCGCCGCCGCGAAGGTGGAGATCCAGGTGTGGTAGGCGGCTACGCTGCCCGCGCCGCCGGAGGACTCGCCGCCGCACGCGTCCCGGCCCGGGATGTTGTACGCGACCAGGACGGGTAGTTTGTCGTGGCTGTCGGCGGCGCCGACGTAGCCGGACACGGCCGGGCCGATCCCCGCGCTCTCGTTGGCGAACCAGCGGGCGATCGGCTGGGAGGCGATGGCCGACTGGATGCGTGCGGCTCGGGAGTCGGAGGGGTTGTTGCGGACCCACACGGCGGGGCCGGAGTCGGGGTTGGAGTAGAAGCCGCTCGTCAGAGAGACGGGGCTGGCGGCGGCTGCCGAACCGGTCGCCACGAGCGACAGTGGCGCAACTAGCAGGCAGATCAGGGCAGTTCGGAACGAGACGGTTTTCAGCGAGTCGGTTTTGAGCAGGGCTTTCCAGCGCATGGTGCGTCCCTTTCTCTCGGGGCGGGGCTGCCGTGGGCCCCTCGGCTCGGCTCCGTCCGCGCTCGTCCGGGCGCGGGCGGAGCCACGGCGGTACATACCGTTCGATCAACGGTGCTCAGCGCGCCGAGTCGGCGGCGAAGGTCGCCACCCAGGCGAGCGCGGAGTTCCAGTTGATGGCGACCTCGTTGGTCGAGTACGAGTAGATGTCGTCGATGTAGCAGGTGGCGGGGGCGCAGCCGGCCAGGTTCTGCTGCGCGACCGGGTCCTGGAGCGCCGAGTCGGGGCCACCGGCCAGTGAACCGGGCGGCGGGCTGGGCAGGTTGGGGTCGATCTGGTGGGCCCAGATGCGGTTGTGCTGGTTGTGGCTGAACTGCGTGCCGTAGCCGGTGACGAAGGACTGGTTCAGGGCGTTGCGGCCGAGGAGGTAGTCGAGCGACTCCAGGACCGCGCTGCGGTAGCTGTCCCGGTGGGTGAGGTCGTAGGCGGTCGCGATGACCATGGCGTTGTTCGCGGTGACGCTGTTGGAGCCCCAGACGTAGGCGCCGTCGGTGGGCAGGCTGGGGTTGGGATAGCCCTGTGACCGCTCGTCCCGTACGAAGCCGTCGGCGACGGTGAGGACCCGCTTGCGGGCGGCGGCGACCATGCGGGCGGGGAAGCGGCCCGGCAGGCGGACGACGGTGAGGTCGGCCAGCGCTCCGGTGTCCCGCCACGAGAACCCGGCCGGGGTGATCTCCGTGTCGATGCGGGACAGATAGGCACGGTCGTGCGTGGTGGCGTACAACTCCGTTGCGGCCCAGGAGAATTCGTCGGTCACGTCCGTGTCGGCGTAGGCTCCGCCGCCGACGCTGTCGCTGCTCGGGGCGTACATGTCGGGGTGGGCGAGCGCGGCCTTCCAGGCGGTCTCGGCCGCGGTCAGGCACGTGTGCGCGAAAGCGGCGTCGTAGCGGGCCCAGACCCGGGCGCACTGGGCGCCCGCGGCGGCCAGGTTGAGGGTCGCGGCCGTGGACGGCGCGTGCAGGTAACGGGGTTGGGAGTCCTGGTC
>NZ_JBLTJC010000482.1:0-6932 GCF_048158785.1 Streptomyces colwelliae
CGGCTGACGTCGGCGGAGGCAGCGGCCGAACTGCTGCGGACACTGGTCCCGTGGACGGCCGCCCCCGGAAAGCAGCGCGACCCCTTCTTCGACAACGCCAAATACCTGGCGATCGTGCTGGTGGCGATCGGCCACTCCTGGGAGCCGCTGCGCTCCGGCAGCCGTAGCGTCACCGCGTTGTACACGCTCGTCTACGCCGTGCACATGCCGGCGTTCATCGTGATCTCCGGGTACTTCTCGCGCGGCTTCCGCGGGACCCCGCCGCAGATCAGGCGGCTGCTGGGGGGAGTTGTCGTGCCGTACGTCGTGTTCGAGACGGCGTACACGCTCTACACGCGCTGGACCGACCACCAACCCGCCCGCGCCATCAGCCTGTTGGACCCGCTGTACCTGACGTGGTTCCTGGCGGCGCTGTTCGTCTGGCGGCTGACCACGCCGATCTGGAAGCACGTGCGGCACCCGCTGGCGGTGGCGCTGGTCATCGCGATGCTGGCGACGCTGTCCCCGTCCATCGGCAACGACCTCGATCTACAACGGGTGTTGCAGTTCCTGCCGTACTTCGTGCTCGGTCTGTGTCTGAAGCCGGAGCACTTCCAGCTCGTACGGCGGCCGGAGGTACGGCAGTTGGCGGTACCGGTGTTCGTGGTCGCGCTCGCGGTGGCGTACTGGGCGGTCCCGCGCTTCGACTACGCCTGGTTCTTCCATAACGCGAGCGCGGAGCAACTCGGCGCGCCCGCCTGGGAAGGGCCCCTGATGACGCTTGCAATCTTCGCCTGCTCGACGCTCCTGGTCGCCTGCTTCCTCGCCTGGGTGCCGCGCCGCCACACCTGGTTCACCGCACTGGGCGCGGGCACGCTCTACGGCTATCTCCTGCACGGGTTCGTCGCGCAGGGCGCCAAGTCCTGGGGCTGGTACGACCCTTCGTGGATGCGCGGCCCCCTCGGCGAGGTCACGGTGACCGTGGTCGCCGCCGTCGTCGTGACCGCGCTGTGCACCCCGCCGGTCCGGCGGCTCTTCCGCTTCGCCATGGAACCGGAGCTGCGGTGGGCGTTCCACCGTGACGCGAGCGAACTCGCCCGCCCCTAGCGATGGTTGTGGTGGATCGGCGGGCCAGTTCGTGAACTCGCGCTGAATCACTGCTGACACTTCACTGTGGGACGACACCCGTGCGCGAGAGGGCACAACCAGGCCTCTGGGGAGAGGGTCACACGCCGTGGTGGAACCCGAATTCCGCGGGTTCCGTCAACTCCCCTTACGTTTCACGGAGGTTGTGCGATGCCCTCTCGTTCTCCCGGTCGCCTCGTGACCCTCGCCCTCGGTGCCGGCCTGGCCGCTCCACTGCTCCTCGCCGGTACGGCGGACGCGGCCGCGGCTCCGGCCACCGCCGCGCTCGGCAACGGCGGCAACGAGGTCCTCTACACGGCCGCCGCCGGCCAGACCAACAAGGCGGTCGTCACCGCGTCGACCGGCAACCTCTCGACCATCACGTACGTCATCGACGACGTGGTCACGATCAAGACGGGCACCGGCTGCTCGTACCCCACCGCCAAGGACCACACCAAGGTCAAGTGCACAGTCACCACCCTGGACAGCCAGGACCCGTACCCCACCCTTCAGTTGACACTCGGCAACGGCAACGACACCGTCGCCTACCACAACAAGACCGGCCAGACGTACTACTTCGCCTCGGTCGACCTGGGCGCCGGCAACGACAAGGCCACCGACGACGGCAGCGTCGACGGCAACTACATCTCGGGCGGCACCGGCAACGACACCCTGACCCTCGGCAAGTACTCGGTGGGCTGGGGCGACGCCGGCAACGACACCCTGAAGGCCGCCGCGGGCACCATCGCCCAGGGCGGCAACGGCAACGACACGATCTCGACCACCGGCGACGCGGCCGACGGCGGTGCCGGCAACGACGTCATCACCGGTGGCGCGGCCGCCCAGAGCCTGACCGGCGGCACGGGCAACGACAGGATCCACGGCGGCTCCGGCAACGACTTCATCTACGGCGGCACGGGCAACGACGTCCTCTACGGCGACGCCGGCGCCGACACGATCTACGGCAACTCCGGCAACGACACCCTGTGGGGCGGCACGGGCAAGGACGTCCTGTCCGGCGGGCCGGGCCACAACGCCGTCCACCAGAACTGACGCGGGCCGGTCTCAGGACGTGAAGGTGACCACCGCTCGGGCCGGCGAGCGGAGCGCGTCCTGGAACAGCGTGGACCGCTCGACGGTGACGTCGACGGAGGTGCCGTCGGCGGCCGTCGAGTGGTACTCCCAGACAGGGAGCCGCAGGGAGGTGCCGCACAGGCCGTCCGGCAGCGCGATCTCGTCGTCCACGTTCCCCGCCTCCCCTTTGGTCCCGTACTTCTGGTCGAACAGGGCCTTCCCCTCCGGGAGGATGCCCGCGCGGCGCAGATAGTCCGGTGTCCGGCGGCTCAGGAACGTGACCTCGACGCTGCCGTTCCGGGTGAGGTAGTGGATGTCGGAGGCGTCGGCCGGAAGGGTCGCGCCTCCGGCATCGATCACGCCCGGCAGCCGCAGATCGCTCCCGTCGCACGCCCGGGCGTCCCCGAGCGGATGGAACAGTTCGTCCCGCAGCAGCCAGGTACCGCCGCCGCCCACCGCCGCGAGCACGACCACACCGATCCCCAGCCACACCGGCACCCGCCGCCGCCCGGCCACAGCACTCATCAACGCCCCCTCGTCATGGCGAGCGAGAGCCTGCCAAACAACGCGCGTACACGACAACCCCATAACTCCTTTCCCAGCTGTCACAGCCATGTCATACGCTGCTCTCAGCAGCCGCGCCCCGCGCGTCACCGCGTCTCTCATCCGCGGTCGCGTCCGGGTGTTGCGCGGCGCTCTCAACTCCCGGTCCTCGGACCGGTTTTCCTTGTGGGGGGAACAGCACGTGCGGATGCGCAGCATCTCGACCGCGACAGCGCTCGCGGTCCTACTCGGTTCGGCGGCGCTCAGCGTCGTAGCGACAGGTACGGCCTCGGCGGCGACCGCCAACGTCACCTCGCCCGGCGGCCTGGTCGCGGACGAGGCCCTCAAGCGGGTCTTCGTCGGTGACACCTCGGCCGGAACGGTCTCGGCCACCGACTACGCGGGCAACGTCCTCGCCTCGGTGGGCGGCATCGGCTCGGTCACCGGCCTGACCGTCTCCGACGACGGGGCCACCGTGTACGCGGCGGTGCAGAACACACACGAGATCGTGGCGATCGACGCGGCCGGCCTCGACGTCAAGGCCCGCTACGCGATACCCACCGACACCGGCCCGCGCCACATCGCCTTCTCCGGCGGCAAGGTGTGGTTCACCTACGGCGACCAGTGGGACGGCGACCTCGGTTCCGTGGACCCGGCGGTGGACCCGGCGAGCGGCACCGACCCGGTGACGATGGCGCAGTTCCCGAACCAGGGCACCTCCGTCGACATCTGGGGCGAGGCCCTGCTGGACACCGACCCGCTGCGGCCCGGCGTACTGGCCGTCGGCGAGACCGGCCTCTCCACCGACTCCATGGCCGTGCTCGACGTATCGAGCGGCACGCCCGCGCTCACCGCCTGGTACCACGGCGACTACACCCTGAACAGCGGCATCGGCGACATCGACCTCGCCGCGGGCGCCGACCGGGTGCTGGTCAACGGCCAGGTCCTGGACGCCTACGCGGACGGCAGGTTCACGCAGTCCGGCACCCTCCCGGCGGGCCAGCAGGCCGACATCTCCCGGGTCGGACTCGTCGCCCAGGTCGACGGCAACAAGATCTCGACGTACCGGCCGAGCGCGACGAAGCCCATCCGTACATACACCGTCGGTTCCTACGGCACGGCCGACCTGACCTGGTCCCCCGACTCCTCCCGCGTCTTCGCGCTGGTCGGGACGTCCACCGGCAAGTACAGCCTCAAGGTGCTGACCGACCCCGACAAGAACGTCCCGACCCTCACGGTCAACGCCCCCTCCTCCGCCCCCCGCGCCAAGAAGCTCACCGTCACCGGCAAGCTCTCGGCGACGGTCGCGCTGCCCGCCGGCGTGAAGCTCCAGGTCACGCGCACCGACCTGGAGTCCACGAAGGGCAAGGCGCTGCCCACCGTCACAGTGCAGGCGAACGGCACCTACTCCTTCACGGACACCCCGCCGGCCGGCGGCACCGTCACCTACAAGGTGAGCTACGCGGGTGACGCCGGGCACGCGGCGGTCAGCGCCTCCGACAAGGTCGCCGTCTCCCGCTCGGCCACGACCCTGAGCCTGAACAACAACGGCAAGCTGTACGCGTACGGCGCCGACGTGAAGTTCACCGCGCACCTCGGCAAGACGTACAAGAACCGCACGGTCGCGATCTACTCGGACCCCTTCGGCAGCGACAAGCCGAAGAAGCTGGTCAAGACCGGCAAGGTCAACTCCAGCGGCAACATCACGGTGACCGTGGACATGACCCGCGACACCGCCGTCTCCGCGGTCTTCGCCGGTGACGCCCGGTACGCGTCCAAGACGGTGAAGGCCACGGCGTACGCCAAGGTCAAGGTCTCCACCGCGATCACCAAGCACTACAAGAAGGCGAAGATCGGCTCGACGTCGTACTACTGGTTCCACAAGAACTCGGCGCCGGTCGTCACCACGACGATGACCTACTACAAGAACCGCCAGGAGCGGCTCGACCTTCAGGTCTACTACAACGGCCGGTGGTACGACTCCGACTCGGAGTACTTCGGCCTGGGCACGAACGGCAAGGTCGCGGTGAACCTCGGCGCTCCCGGCGAGTCCGGCATCAAGGCCCGCGTCCGGGCCGCGTACATCAACGGTTCGTCCGGCGACAACGTCAACTCGACGACGTACACCGGCTGGAAGTACCTGTACTTCTCCAACTAGCCCACGGCTCATAGAAGTTCATAGAAGCTCGTAGAAATTCACAGAGCTTCACAGAGCTTCATCGGTGGACGGCAGCTCCGTCCCGACGACCACAGGTCCTCGGGCGGAGCTGTCCGCATGTTCGCCGGCTACAGCCGGCTACACCGTGTCCAGCCCCGTCATGAGCTGCCCGTACGCCCGCTCCGCGGCGCTGACCGCGTCGTCGTACGCGTCGTCGGCGGTGCGGCCGGAGGCCATCGTCCGCCAGTTCTCCAGGGCGAGTTCCTGCTGTGCGGCGATCAGGTGTGTCGCGGCCAGGCGGCGGATGAACGGGGTGGAGTCGCCGGAGTGGGGGAGGGCGTCGGCGAGCGCGTCGATCTCCTGGCTCCGGAAGCGCTGCACCAGACCGGTCCGCAGGCTCGGCGTGCCGTACAGCAGGTCCATGAAACCGAGCACGTCCGGGTGGTCGTTCAGGCCGGTGATCGGGTCGCGGACGGCGAGGCGGGCCAGGAAGTGGGCGCGCAGGGCGGCCGTGGGGGTCTGGCCGGGCGGGCGCTCGCCCACGACGCGCGCCGCTTCGCCCAGGTGGTCGGCGAAGCGGTCCAGGACCAGGTCCTCCTTGGTCGGGAAGTACCGGAACAGCGTGGCCTTGGAGACCTCGGCCGCCGCCGCGACCTCGACGACGGACACCTCGTCGAAGCCCTTCTCACGGAAGAGGCGCAGGGCTTCCTGCGCGATGAGGTTCCGCGTGCGTTCCTTCTTGCGCTCGCGCAGACCGGCGGGTTCGTCCATGCCGATCACTTTACCAGGCGAGTGAGACTCGGGTTCGGATGAGACCGAGAATCTTCTGAGACCTGGTTGCATTTTCTCTTAGTTCGGTGTTCCCTGGATGCAACGACGACGAGAGGACCGCCATGAGCGACGACGACGTCCTGATCGTGGGCGCCGGACCGACCGGCCTCACGCTGGCCATCGAGCTGGCCCGGCGCGGTGCGGGGGTGCGGATCGTGGACGCGGCCCCCGCCCCGCACCGGGAATCCCGGGGCAAGGGTCTACAGCCGCGCACCCTGGAGGTCCTGGAGGACGTCGGCGTCACCGGGCGCGCCCTCGCCACCGGGACGACACGACTGCCGTTCCGCAAGTACTTCGACGGCGTGCACGTGAACGACACCGACCCCTTCGCGGACGCCCGCCCCACCCCCGACGCACCGTACGAGCGAGGGGTCCTCATAGGGCAGTGGCAGGTGGAGGAACTCCTGCGCGAGCGGCTCGCGGAGTTCGGGGTCGGCGTCGAACCCGGCACGGAGGTCACCGGGTTCGAGCAGGACGAGGACGGTGTCACGGCCGTCCTCGCCGACGGGGAGCGCATCAGGGCCGGCCATCTCGTCGGCTGCGACGGCGGGCGCAGCCGGGTGCGCAAGGCGATGGGGGTGCGCTTCGACGGTACGACGGAGGAGACCCAGTCGATGGTCGTCGGTGACGTCGAGGCCGAGGGGATCGGCCGGGACGTCTGGCACCAGTGGTTCACGCCGGACGGTGGCGGAGTGATGCTCTGCCCCATGCCCGGCACGAACTCCTTCCAGTTCCAGGCCGGACCCGAACTCGACGCGAACGGCGATCCGTTGCCGCCGACGCTGGAGAGCTTCCAGCGGATCTTCGATCGGCACGCACGCGTGCCCGGCGTCACGCTGACCGACCCGACCTGGCTCTCCGTCTGGCGGGTCAACGTCCGCATGGTCGACCGGATGCGCGCCGGCCGGGTCTTCCTGGCCGGGGACGCCGCCCACGTCCACCCGATCGCGGGCGGCCTCGGCATGAACACCGGCATCCAGGACGCCTACAACCTGGGCTGGAAACTCGCCCTCGCGACCGCCGGGCGGGCCGGCCCCGGACTTCTGGACACCTACGAGGAGGAGCGCCTCCCGGTGGCCGCCTGGACCCTGGGCATCAGCACCGACCTGTACGCCCGCGTGCACGAGGCGGTCAAGGAACCCGGCACCGGCGTCGAGGCCGCCGCCCCGCCCCCGATGGGCACCGGCTACCGCTGGAGCTCCCTCGCCGCCGCGACCACCAC
>NZ_JBLTJC010000483.1:0-6870 GCF_048158785.1 Streptomyces colwelliae
GCACGTCTCCCGCCCGCAGCGATCGGCTCGGCCCTGTCGTTGGTCTCGGCCGGGTCGTGGCTGAGCACGGGGTCCGTGCTGTCCGCGCAGTCGCGGTGGTCGGTGCTGTCGTGGCGGTCGACGCAACCCGGCCAGTCTTAACGCAAGATTGACGCCCAAGCCCCCCACATCCATGGGCCCACACGTCACTCTCCGCTTACGCTGGTGCCGCCGTCCGCGTGATGGCCAGAGACCACACGCTGACCCGCACCACAGGAGCACGCCGATGGCCACGACCGAACACCCTCCCAGTCGTATGCGCGCCTGGATGCTGGAGGGCCTGGCCGACATGGGCAAGGGCGGCCACCAGGTCGCGCAGACCGCCCCGGAACCGGAGCAGCACGTCCACCAGGGCCAGCGCTGGTGGCGGGTGATGTGCCTGACCGGCGTCGACTACTTCTCCACCCTCGGCTACCAGCCGGGCATCGCGGCCCTCGCGGCCGGACTGCTCTCCCCCGTCGCGACGATCGTGCTCGTGGTCGTCACCCTCGCCGGCGCCCTGCCCGTGTACCGCAGGGTCGCCGAGGAGAGCCCGCACGGCGAGGGTTCCATCGCGATGCTGGAGCGGCTGCTGTCGTTCTGGAAGGGCAAGCTGTTCGTCCTGACCCTGCTCGGGTTCGCGGCGACGGACTTCCTGATCACGATCACCCTGTCGGCGGCGGACGCCTCCACCCACCTCGTGGAGAACCCGCACCTGACGAGCATGCTGCACGACAAGCAGATGCTGATCACGCTCATCCTGGTCGCCCTGCTCGGCGCGGTGTTCCTGAAGGGCTTCCTGGAAGCGATCGGCGTCGCCGTGTACCTGGTCGCGGCCTACCTCAGCCTCAACGTCGTCGTCGTGATCGTCGGCATGTGGCACGTGGCCACCGAGGGACACGTCGTCACCGACTGGACCAGCGCCCTGACCACCGAGCACGGCAACGTCTTCGCGATGATCGGCGTGAGCCTGCTGGTCTTCCCCAAGCTCGCCCTCGGCCTCTCCGGCTTCGAGACCGGCGTGGCCGTCATGCCGCACGTCGAGGGCGACCCGGACGACACCCACGACAACCCCAAGGGCCGGATCCGCGACACCAAGAAGCTGCTGACGACCGCCGCGCTCATCATGAGCGTGTTCCTGATCGCCACCAGCTTCATCACCACCGTGCTGATCCCGGAGAAGGAGTTCAAGGCGGGCGGCCAGGCCAACGGCCGCGCGCTCGCCTATCTCGCGCACGAGTACCTGGGCAACGCCTTCGGCACGGTCTACGACCTCTCGACCATCGCCATCCTGTGGTTCGCCGGCGCCTCCGCTATGGCCGGCCTGCTCAACCTGATGCCGCGCTATCTCCCCCGCTACGGCATGGCCCCGCACTGGGCCCGCGCCGTCCGCCCGATGGTGATCGTCTTCACCCTGGTCGCGTTCCTGGTCACCTGGATCTTCGACGCCAGCGTCGACGCCCAGGGCGGCGCCTACGCCACCGGCGTCCTGGTCCTCATGTCCTCCGCCGCGATCGCGGTCACCATCGCGGCCCGCCGCGCCCAGCAGCGCAACTGGACCGTCGTCTTCGGCATCGTCTCCGCGGTCCTCCTCTACGTCACCGTCGTCAACGTCATCGAACGCCCCGACGGCGTGAAGATCGGCGCCTGCTTCATCGCCGGCATCATCCTGGTCTCCCTGCTGTCCCGGCTGGCCCGCGCCTTCGAACTCCGCGTGACGAGCGTGCAGTTGGACCCCATGGCGGAACGATTCATCCGCGACATGGCCAGCCGGAAGATCCGCTTCGTCGCCAACGAGCCCGACCGCCGCGACAAGGCCGAGTACCGGGACAAGATCGAGCAGATCCGCAACGACAACGACATCCCCGGCGAGGACTTCGTCTTCGTGGAGGTGACGGTCCTCGACGCCTCCGAGTTCGAGGCGGGCCTGACCGTACGCGGCGAGGTGCTGCACAACCGCTACCGGGTGCTGACCCTGGAGTCCTCCTCCATCCCCAACGCCCTGGCCGCGCTCCTCCTCCACGTCCGCGACACGACGGGCCGCACCCCGCACATCTACTTCGAGTGGACCGAGGGCAACCCCTTCGCCAACTTCCTCCGCTTCTTCCTCTTCGGCCAGGGCGAGGTCGCCCCGGTCACCCGCGAGGTCCTGCGCGAGGCGGAACCGGACCGTGCGCGGCGCCCGCGTGTACACACCGGCTGACCGGCACACCGCGCCCCCGCGCCGGCTGACCGTTCGTGGTCGCCCGAGCCGGCATCACCGTAAGAGAGACGACAAAATCCGGTCCCCGTGTGTAAGAGCCCCGTCAGCGGCCCTCGTGTCGCGGTCGCGGCGGCCTACCGTCGGCCTCATGCGGCACAGCACCCTCCCACCGGACCCGGCCGGCGACCGCCACTGGCGTGGCGACGCCCGGCTGGCGACGGGCTGCGCGCTCGGCTTCCTCGGCATGACCCTGCTGGTCGACTGGAACGCGGGAACCCTGACCCTGATCCGCGCCCTGCTGTGGTTCGCCCTGTCGGCGGCGCTCTTCGCCGTCCTGCTGCCGCACCGCGTCACCGCGGGCCCCGGCTGGCTCACCGTCGACAGCCCGCTGCTGCGGCGCACGGTGCACACGGACGCGCTGACCGTCGTACGGCAGTACGGCGACGTCTCCGCACGCCTGGTCCTGCGGGACGCGCACGGACACTGGCTGGAACTGGACCCCCGTGTCCTGGTCGCCAACCCCCTGCTCTGGCACGAACTCGACACAGGCATGCGGCACTCGACGGAACGCGGCACGCTGCGCCAGGGCACCGACGTCCGGCGTCACCTGGGCCATCTGATCGACGACGAGACCGCGCGCTCGGTCCTCAGGGCGTCGGGGATTTCCTGACCGCGCGCCGCGTCCGGCGCACCCGCACCTTCCCGAAGCCCAGTTGCCCGGCGATCTCGATCCGCAGCTCGACCGGAACCCCCGCGTCACCCTGCCCGCGCGTCTTGACCTTGCTGTAGTTGAGCACCAGGGAGTCGGTGTCCACCACGATGCCCGGCGGAAGCAGCAGCCGTAGCGAACCGAGGTGCATGTCCAGGTCGATGCGCAAGGTGTCCTGGGTGATCACGGCCTCGGTGAAGTCGAGGGTCACATCGCCCAGGCGCGACTGGATCTCCAGCCGGCGCGGCACCACCCAGCCGTCACCGCGCCGCGTCGAACCGCCGTTCTGCTCGATGCGGGCCACGTCCTTGACCTCGACCGGAGTCGTGCCCGCCACCACCGGAAGGTCGGCCGTCAGGACCGCCAACTCCCCCATCGTGCGGGCGGTCAGGGCCGCCTCGACGCGCTCGTCGAGTTCGTCGGCGGTCAGCCTGCCGTCGCCGGCCGCGCCGGTCAGCACGTCCACGACGCGGTCCCGGTCCGCATGCGAGGCCCGCAACCCGGTCGTGCCCGTCAGCTCACCCGACATACCCTCACCCCGATCGACGCCCTGACGCTATATCGCGTTATACCCCAGAGCCATCCCCCCGTCCACCGCTTACCGTTTCTGGCCCTAGGGTGGCGCGTATGCAGTCCTACACAATCGGCCAGGCGGCGCGGCTGCTCGGCGTGAGCCCGGACACCGCGCGCCGGTGGGCGGACGCGGGCCGGGTGACGACCCACCGTGACGAGGGCGGGCGCCGGCTCATCGACGGGGTCGCCCTGGCCGCGTTCTCGGTCGAGTTGGCGAAGGCGGGCGGTGTCGAGGAGGACCCCTCCTACACCTCGGTGCGCAACGCGTTCCCCGGCATCGTCACCGCGATCAAGCTCGGCGACGTCGCCGCCCAGGTCGACATCCAGGCCGGCCCGCACCGGCTGGTCTCCCTGCTGACCCGCGAGGCCGTCGAGGAACTCGGCCTGGAGGTGGGCATGGAGGCCACCGCCCGCGTGAAGTCGACGAACGTGCACATCGACCGCGTGTAATGCGGGCCATGGCCTCCGTCGGTCACGTGCCGGCCGAGTGCTCCGTCACTTGTTGACCGAGTAGGAGTGCGCGCCGGTACCCGCCAACGCGCCCCCGTCCACGATCAGATACTCGTCCCGGATCGGCCGCTCCGCGAAGAACGCCTCCAGGATCTCCCGGGTGCCCGCCGCGTACCGGGCCTGCGCCGACAGCGACGAACCGGAGATGTGGGGGGTCATCCCGTGGTGCGGCATGGTGCGCCACGGGTGGTCCGCCGGAGCGGGCTGCGGGAACCACACGTCACCGGCGTAACCCGCCAACTGCCCACTGCGCAGCGCCCGGTCGACGGCATCGCGGTCGACGATCTTCGCCCGCGCGGTGTTGATGAGATACGCGCCGCGCTTCATCTGCGCGAGCAGCTTGTCGCCGAACAGCCCCTCCGTCTCGGGGTGAAGCGGCGCGTTGATCGTCACGACGTCGCAGTGCGGCACCATGTCCTCGGCGCTCTCGTGCCAGGTCAGCCCCAACTCCCGTTCCACGTCCTCGGGCAGCCTGTGCCGATCGGTGTAGTGCAGCTTCACGTCGAAGGGCGCGAGCCGCCGCAGCACCGCGAGCCCGATCCGCCCGGCGGCGACCGTCCCGACGTGCATGCCTTCGAGGTCGTACGAACGGGCCACGCAGTCCGCGATGTTCCAGCCGCCGTCGAGCACGACCTGGTGGGACGGCAGGTAGTTGCGCACGAGGGACAGCGTCATCATCACGACGTGTTCGGCGACGCTGATGCTGTTGCAGTACGTCACCTCGGCGACCGTCACGCCGTGGGAGATCGCCGAGTCGAGGTCGACGTGGTCGGAGCCGATGCCGGCGGTGACCGCCAGTTTGAGGTTCTTGGCGGCGGCGATGCGCTCCGGGGTGAGGTACGCGGGCCAGAACGGCTGCGAGATCACGATGTCGGCGTCGACCAGTTCACGGTCGAAGACCGAGCCCTCGCCGTCCTTGTCGGAGGTGACGACGAGGGTGTGCCCGGCCGCCTCCAGGTAGGCGCGCAGGCCGAGTTCACCGGAGACACTGCCGAGCAGCTGGCCCGGGGTGAAGTCGACCGCCTCGGGGGTGGGGGTGGTCTGGCCGCCCGGGTAGTGGTCGATCACGGGCAGGTCGTCGCGGGCGTACGAGGTCGGGTAACCGTCTTTGGGGTCGTCGTACAGGACACAGAGAACCTTGGCCATGTCGCGGCTCCTCAACTCCGTTGTCGGAAGGTGCACTTCACGATCCTCGGGGTCGATCGCCCTGGTCAAAGCGAACGTTGCTATGCCGGCATAGCCCGCTCCTATCAGCGTGCGTCGCCGCCCAGATAGGTGTGCAGCAGTTCGTCGAGCGCGTCCCGTACGCCCGCCTCCCGGGCCACCTTCAACAGCGCCTCCGCCAGCACCGATTGGGGGTCGCTGCGGGCGACGACCAGTCCGACCCGGGGGCCGTGCGCGGGCCCCTTCAGCGGTACGACCCGCATCCCGTCCGGTACGTCGAACATGTGCAGCCACGCGTGCGAGATCACGCTGGACCAACGACCCCCGGGCAGCAGCGTGTAGAGCCCGGCGACGCTGTCCGACTCGATCGCCGGGGAGGCCGTCGCACCCTCGGCGGCGAAGCACTCGTCGATGATGCGGCGGTTGCGCATCCGGGAGTTGAGCAGGCAGAGGGGAAGCGTGGCCGCCTGGGCCCAACTGGCCTTGGTGACACCGGCGAGTGGCCCGTCGACGGGCGTCAGGAGGACGTACCGCTCCTCGTAGAGCGGGAAGCGGCGGACGTTGCGCAGGGTGTCGTCGTCCAGGTACGTCATCGCCGCGTCCAGCTCGAACTCGGCGAGCCCCTGGGTGATGCCGACGGACGACAGCGACTCCAGGGCGACCCGGGCCCGGGGATGCCGTACGCAGAACGGGGTGGTGAGGAGGGACGCGGCGGGCAGCGCGGTGGGGACCACGCCCAGCCGCAGCGTGCCGGTCAGTCCGCCCCGCAGCGCCGACAACTCCTGGTGCAGGGCGTCCTGTTCGGCCAGGATGCGGTGCGCCCAGGCCAGCACCACCTCACCCTCCGGGGTCAGCCCCTCGTACCGTCTGCCGCGCCGCACGATCGGCACGTCCAACTCGTGTTCCAGACGCCGGATCGCGGCCGACAACGAGGGCTGCGAGACGTAGCAGGCCGCCGCGGCGCGCGCGAAGTGCCGCTCACGGGCGAGCGCGACCAGGTACTCCAGCTGACGCAGCAGCACGCCCAACCTCCCCTGGACCGCCGGACCGTAGAACGTGCAGGTTAGGCGCTGTCCGCCCGGCACAACAGGGCCGCCCACAGGTCGAGGCGGTCGTAGAGGCGGGAGAGGTCACGGCCGGTGAAGTGCTCGATGCGCCCGATGCGGTAGTGCACGGAGTTGACGTGCAGATGCAGCGCCTCCGCCGTCCGCGCCCAGGAACCGTCACAGACCAGGAAGGTCTCCAGCGTCTCCAACAGGACGGCGTTGGACCGCAGTTCACCGAGAACGGTCCGGCTGTAGGCGGTACGGACCTCGGCCGGAACCCCGGTGAGCAACGCGTCGAGTCCGGTGAGCGACGAGGCATCGGTGAGCGCCGACCCGTCCACCGCGGCGGTGCTCCGTGCCGAGGCGAGCGCGTAACGAGCCTCCGCCAACGCTCCGTTGAGCTCCGTCGCGCCGACGACGGGCGCTCCGGTCCCGCCGTAGAGCGGCACGGCGGGTTCGGCCGCGGCGACCAGCGGCCACACCTCGTGCAGCGCGTCGGCCTCGCCCCCGACCACGACCGCGAACGCGGCCCCGTCCGGCAACCGCCCCACTCGGCGGCGGTGAGGTCACCGGCGACGGAGTCGACCAAGTCCACGAACCGCGCGCTGTACTCCCTGCGCTGTGACTGCGGCGTGGCTGATTCGTAC
>NZ_JBLTJC010000484.1:0-6852 GCF_048158785.1 Streptomyces colwelliae
GCACGAATGAACGCGTAGAAGGCGCCCTGGGGTTCAGCAAGCGTGATACCCCGCACGTCCGTGAGCCGGTCGAGCACCAGTCGGCGGCGGCGCTCGTAGCCGGCCCTCGCGCTTACCGAACGTCATCCGGTCCGGTCGTCACCTGGGGCCCGTTCTCGTACGCCACGGACACCAGCAGCCCCACCCGCTGCGCAAGCTCCAGCACCCGCACCGCACGCGGCGGATACCCCGGCGCCAACACCTCCCGCCCCCGCTCCGCCCGCGCGCGATACGCGTCGACCGCCGCCTCGGCCACCGGCCCGGACCCGGCGACATCGAGCCGCGACAACACCGCCGTCGCATCCCGCAGCGCCTCCGCCAGCTCCCGCTCGGCCTCCCCGAGCGAGGGCACATCGGCGGGCGGCGCCTCCCGCACCGGCAGGCAGTGCCAGACGACCTCGACATGGACGTCACCGGCGGGACCGGCCTCGTAGACCTCGGGAACGAGGCCGAGCGGGACGCCGTAGCAGATCACCGCCTCCTCGGCATCGAGTGCCCGGGCGTTGAAGTCGGGCGGGCCGCTCAGGCCCAGTGGGTGTCCGGGGGTGGGCAGCGCCACCCGCAGTCCGGTCACCCCGAGGGCGCGCAGCCGCCCCAGTGCGAGGGTGAGTCCGACGGGTGCCGACTCGCCCGGCAGCCCCTCCACCCGGTGCACGGCGTCCTCGCCCACGATGGCGAGCACGGCGTCGTCGGGTGAGACAAGCCCGGCCAACAGGGCATTTCCCCAGGCGGCGAGGCGTCCTGAACGTGGTTCCGAAAGCATGCCCTCCACCCTAAGGACCGGACCGATGGAATGGACCGCCCGGCCGGTGGCGTAGATTTCTTCGAGGGTTGCGCCTACCGGCGCACGCGACAGCCGAGACAGGCCGACGATGCAATGGGAGACAGCGCGCTCATGAGCGATGTTCTGGAGCTGGAGGACGTAACCGTGGTCCGGGAGGGCCGGGCTCTGGTGGACCAGGTCTCCTGGTCGGTCAAGGAGGGCGAGCGCTGGGTCATCCTCGGCCCGAACGGCGCCGGCAAGACCACGCTCCTGAACGTCGCGTCCAGCTACCTGTTCCCCAGCAGCGGCACCGCCACCATCCTCGGCGAGACCCTCGGCAAGGTCGACGTCTTCGAACTGCGCCCCCGTATCGGCGTCGCCGGCATCGCCATGGCCGAGAAGCTCCCCAAGCGCCAGACCGTCCTCCAGACCGTGCTGACCGCCGCCTACGGCATGACCGCCGGGTGGAACGAGGACTACGAGGACGTCGACGAGCAGCGCGCCCGCGCCTTCCTCGACCGCCTCGGCATGAGCGACTACCTGGACCGCAAGTTCGGCACCCTGTCCGAGGGTGAGCGCAAGCGCACTCTCATCGCCCGCGCCCTGATGACCGACCCCGAGCTGCTCCTCCTCGACGAGCCCGCCGCCGGCCTCGACCTCGGCGGCCGCGAGGACCTCGTACGCCGGCTCGGCCGCCTCGCCCGCGACCCGATCGCCCCCTCCATGATCATGGTCACGCACCACGTCGAGGAGATCGCCCCGGGCTTCACCCACGTCCTGATGATCCGTCAGGGCAAGGTCCTGGCCGCAGGCCCGCTGGAGCTCGAACTCACCGCCCGCAACCTGTCGTTGTGCTTCGGTCTCCCGCTCATCGTGGAGCAGGTCGGCGACCGCTGGACCGCACACGGTCTCCCCATGGCCTGAACTGCCTTGTAAGAAGCGGGTGTAGGGACATATGCGCCCTGTCCGTGACGGGACCCGCAGCCCTACCATTGACCATGTGAACGACATCGACGCATGGGTGTGGTGGCTCGTCGGCGCGGCAGCACTCGGGATCCCCCTCGTGGTGACCGCGATGCCGGAATTCGGCATGTTCGGCGTGGGGGCCGTCGCCGCCGCGGTGACCGCCGGGATCGGCGGGGGCGTCGTCGTCCAGGTCCTCGTCTTCGTCGTGGTCTCGGTCGCCCTCATCGCGGTCGTACGACCCATCGCGACCCGGCACCGTTCGACGCTTCCCCAACTCGCCACGGGCATCGATGCCTTGAAGGGCAAACAGGCCGTCGTCCTGGAGCGCGTCGACGGCTCCGGCGACGGTCGGATCAAGCTGGCCGGAGAGATCTGGTCGGCCCGCTCACTCGACGCCGACCGCGCCTACGAACCGGGCCAGGAGGTGGACGTCGTGGAGATCGAGGGAGCCACCGCGATCGTCATCTGACCTCGCAGGACGCAACCGACGATCTCGCAGGACACGACTGATGACCTGGCAGGTCTCAACTGAACCGAACAGCACACGAGTTGCGTGACGGTCTGACAGACTCGACCAGCAAGATCTTCAACAACCATAAGATCTTCCGAAAGCGCCGAGGCGGAGAAGGGTACGGGGAGCACGATGGAACCGGTCATCATCGTCTTGATCATCCTGGTGGTGTTGGTCTTCATCGCTTTGATCAAGACGATCCAGGTCATCCCGCAGGCAAGTGCCGCGATCGTGGAGCGATTTGGCCGCTACACACGGACACTCAACGCGGGACTCAACATCGTCGTCCCGTTCATCGACACGATCCGCAACCGCATCGACCTGCGTGAACAGGTCGTACCGTTCCCGCCGCAGCCGGTGATCACCCAGGACAACCTGGTCGTCAACATCGACACGGTCATCTACTACCAGGTGACGGACGCGCGGGCCGCGACCTACGAAGTGGCCAGCTACATCCAGGCAATTGAGCAGCTCACGGTCACCACGCTCCGCAACATCATCGGCGGCATGGACCTGGAGCGGACCCTGACCTCCCGCGAGGAGATCAACGCGGCCCTGCGCGGAGTCCTCGACGAGGCGACGGGCAAGTGGGGCATCCGCGTAAACCGCGTCGAACTCAAGGCAATCGAGCCCCCCACCTCCATCCAGGACTCGATGGAGAAGCAGATGCGCGCCGACCGTGACAAGCGCGCCGCGATCCTCACCGCGGAAGGTACGCGTCAGGCCGCCATCCTCACCGCCGAAGGTGAGAAGCAGTCCCAGATCCTGCGCGCCGAAGGTGAGGCCAAGGCCGCGGCCCTGCGCGCTGAGGGTGAAGCGCAGGCCGTCCGTACGGTCTTCGAGGCCATTCACGCCGGCGACGCCGACCAGAAGCTCCTCTCCTACCAGTACCTCCAGATGCTCCCGAAGATCGCCGAAGGCGACGCCAACAAGCTCTGGATCGTCCCCAGCGAGATCGGCGACGCCCTCAAGGGCCTCTCCGGCGCGATGGGCAACATGGGCCCGTTCGGCGGCGGTTCGGGCAACGACGGAGGCAACTCCGGCAACTCGGGCGGCAATTCGGACCGCCAACGCCGAGAGAAGCCGTCCATCGACTGACGGTCGGTCACTTCTGGAGCTACGCCAGTTCCCCGCGCCCTAAGGGGCGCGGGGAACTGCGCGATCAGCCACACACGACGCGCACCCGACGACCAACCACGCCCCCTACGGCGCTTAGTTCAGGCAGCGTCCCGAGCCAACCAGCCCGGCAGCGCATCAAAGTCCTCGACCGCCAGCGCGAGCAACATCGCGTCAGCGGGCGTCGGCTCGAACGGCAGCCGCAGCAACGGCATCCCCGCCTGCTCCGGAGTCCGCGCCGCCTTGCGGTGGTTGTCCTCCGCGCAGGACGCCACCGTGTTCAGCCAGGAGTCCTGACCGCCCTGTGCCCTCGGCACCACGTGGTCGACCGTCGTCGCCCGCCTGCCGCAGTACGCGCACCTGTGCCGGTCGCGGACCAGCACACCGCGCCTCGACCACGGAGCTTGTCTTCGGAACGGCACCCTGACATACCTGCACAGCCGGATCACCCGGGGGACCGGTATGTCGACCTCGGCTCCGCGCATACGCAGTTCGGGGTGGGCCTGCTCGACGACAGCTTTGTCCTGCAGCACCAGAACGACGGCTCGATTCAACGACACCGTCGACAGCGGCTCGAAGCTCGCGTTCAGCACCAGCGTGTCCCGCATCCAGCCCACCTCCCATGTGCAACCGGCCCACCGCACGGCGGGCTTGGATCAACTCTGGCCGGGCACGCCGAGATGGACAACGCAATAAAAAATGCCCGCCCCTGATCAATTCCAAGACCAGAGGCGGGCAAACGTTCAATGAACGTCAGTCTTCCGTGGGCGCTTCGTACTCACCGATGAGCTGGGCACGCGCCAGCGTGTGGAACCGCAGGTTGAAACCGACGACCGCGGGAGAAACGTCCGAGTCCGGACCAAGTTTCTCCGTGTCCACGGCGTACACCGTGAACACATAACGGTGCGACCCGTCCCCGGGCGGCGGCGCGGCACCGCCGAAGTCCTTCGACCCGTAGTCGTTCCGCACCTGTACGGCGCCCTCGGGCAGCCCCTCGAACTTGCCGCTGCCCGCACCCGCCGGCAGCTCGGTCACCGAGACCGGGATGTCGAACACGGTCCAGTGCCAGAACCCGCTCCCCGTAGGGGCGTCCGGGTCGTAGCAGGTCACGGCGAAACTCTTGGTCTCGGACGGGAAGCCCTCCCACCGCAGCTGCGGCGAGGTGTTGCCGGCCGCGTAGACCTGAGCGTCCTTGAGCGTGGCCCCCGGCTCGACGTCCTCACTCGTCACCGTGAACGACGGCACGGGCGGGTGGAAGTCATGGGGGAGCGGCCGCCGCTTGAGCTCGGTCACCTCGGTACCTCCTGATCGGTTTCTTCAGTGGATACCGAGCCTAGAACCAGTTGCGCTTGCTGCCGACCTCGGACAGCCACTGGTTGAGGTACGCGGCCCAGTCCGTCCCGTGGAAGTCGTGCAGACCCACCTGGAAGGACCGGAAGGTGTCACTGCCCTCACTGAACAGGCCCGGCTTCTTGTCCATCTCCAGGATGACGTCCATCGCGCTCTCGTCGGCCACGAAGCTCAGCTCGACCTGGTTGAGCCCGCGGTACTGCGACGGCGGCTGGAACTCGATCTCCTGGTAGAACGGCAGCTTCTGCCGCGTCCCCCGGATGTGACCGCGCTCCATGTCCGCGTTCTTGAAGCGGAAGCCCAGCCGGATGAAGGCGTCCAGGATCGCCTTCTGCGCCGGCAGCGGGTGCACGTTGACCGGGTCGAGGTCACTGGAGTCCACGGCCCGCGCGATCGCCAGCTCGGTGCTCACCCCGATGTGCATCCCGCGCAGCGACTGGCCGTCGATCATCGTGACCGGCGTCTCCCAGGGGATCTCCAGCCCGAACGGCACGTTGTGCGCGGTCCCCGCCTGCAACTCGAAGGCGCCGCCCAGCCGCACCTTCGTGAACTCGATGTCCTGCTTGTACTCCTGGTCGCCGCTCTCGATCTCGACCTTGGCCTGCAGTCCGACCGAGAGCCCCTGGATCTCCTGGTTCACGGACCCGCCCTGGATCCGCACCTCGCCCTGGACGACACCACCCGGAACGACGTTGACCTCGGTCAGCACCGTCTCCACCGAAGCCCCGCCGGCCCCCAGGCTCGCGAGCAGCTTCTTGAACGCCATGACTCTCCCTTTACGTATGGACCCTTGATCCCTACAAACGCGAACAGACCGCGCCCGGTTCCGCGCCACACCCTGGCAAGCGGACGGAACCTTGACCACCCCTTGGCCCAAGCGGGCCTGGACTACGCTCGGACGCCATGATCGCGCCCCCGGACCGTATGCCACTCCCCAGAGAGTTCTTCGACCGCCCTGTACTGGAGGTCGCCCCCGACCTCCTGGGCCGCATCCTCGTCCGCACGACCCCCGACGGCCCGATCGTCCTGCGCATCACAGAGGTCGAGGCCTACGACGGCGGCAACGACCCCGCGTCGCATGCCTATCGCGGCCCGACGGCCCGCAACGGAGTGATGTTCGGTCAGCCCGGGTACGTCTACGTCTACTTCACCTACGGCATGTGGCACTGCATGAACCTGGTGTGCGGTCCCGAGGGCACGGCGAGGGCGGTGCTGCTTCGCGCCGGCGAGATCGTCGAGGGCGCCGAGCTCGCCCGCAAACGTCGACTCTCGGCCCGAAATGACAAAGAACTGGCCAAAGGCCCCGCCCGCCTGGCCACGGCCCTGGACGTCGACCGCTCCCTGGACGGCACGGACGCGTGCACCACGGGCGAGACACCCTTGAGGATGCTGGCCGGTACACCCGTCCCCTCCCATCAGGTAAGCAACGGTCCCCGCACCGGAGTGTCGGGCGAGGGCGCGGTCCACCCATGGCGGTTCTGGATCACCAATGACCCGACGGTGAGCCCTTATCGGGCTCATACGCCAAGGCGTCGGTCAAGTTGACGCGCCATGGCGGGGGTGCGTAATGTAGCCCGAGCCGCTTGACCCGGGTACGGCAATCGCCTGCAGCCGGAAGCGGCCAACCCACTACTTACGACTCTCCCTCACCGAGGGCGCATTCGGCGTGCCTGCATGCCTGAATTCGAACTCGCGGAACTCGATTATGAGTTGCCGAGGGGATCGGCTAACGTAGTGAATGTCGAAAGGCCGACGGGCGAAAGCCCAAAGCCCTTGACAATCCCCTCCGACAGGGAATCGGGACCGGAAACGGTCTGATAGAGTCGGAAACGCAAGACCGAAGGGAAAAGCCCGGAGGAAAGCCCGAGAGGGTGAGTACAAAGGAAGCGTCCGTTCCTTGAGAACTCAATAGCGTGCCAAAAATCAACGCCAGATATGTTGATACCCCGTCTCCAAACATCGATGTGATGTCTGGGGCGTGGTTCCTTTGAAGAAAACATACAGCGAGGACGCTGTGAACGGTCGGGCTTATTCCGCCTGACTGTTCCGCTCTCGTGTATGTGCACCGGCTGTATTAATTTACTGGCCGAGTAAACATTCACGGAGA
>NZ_JBLTJC010000485.1:0-6800 GCF_048158785.1 Streptomyces colwelliae
ACCTGCGCACCCCCGGCCCCGCCCGTCCAAGACCGACTCCGGAAGACGTGATTCACTTCCGGTATCACCGCAGCTCGTGCCGTCGTACAGTCGAGGTATGACTGACCTGGACCTGCGCCTGGTGCGCTGTTTCACCGTCGTCGCCGAGGAACTGCACTTCGGCCGGGCGGCGGCCGTGCTCCATCTCGCGCAGCCGTCGCTGAGCCGTCATGTGCGGCGGCTTGAGGGGGAGTTGGGGGTGCGGCTCTTCGACCGGACCACCCAGGGCACCCAACTCACCGAAGCGGGGGCCGCGTTCCTGCCCCGGGCCGAGGCGCTGCTGCGGTCGGCGGCGGAGGCGACCGCCGTGGCGCGGGCGGCCGGGACGCCGAGTCGGATCGTCATCGGGTACATGACCGGGCTCATCGTCACCCCGGCGGTGCGCGCCCTGCGCGCACGCCACCCGGACGCCGATGTGCACCACTCCTTTCTCGGCTGGGGCGAGATGCCGGCCGCCCTGCTGGAGCACCGGGTGGATGTGGTGGTGGGCCGATTCCCGTTCGCCACCGAGGGGTTGACCGTGACGGTCCTCTTCGAGGAGCCCAGGGTGCTGCTGATGCCGGTCGGCCATCGGCTGGCCGGCAAGGAGTACGTCACCCTCGACGACATCGCGGACGAGCCCGTACCCCGTTTCCCCGACCCGGAGTTCAACACGTTCTGGCGCGTCGACCCCCGCCCGGACGGCCGGCGGGTGCCGGACGGTCCGCTGGTCGAGAATCTGGAGGACAAGCTCGAAGTCATCGCCGCCGGTGAGGCGGTCGCGCTCGTTCCGGTGGGCGCCGTCCGGAAGGGCCTGCGGGACGATCTGACCACGGTCCCGCTGGAGGGCGTGGGCCCCATCCCGGTCGTCCTGGCCACCCGCGCAGGCGAGGAGAACCGCCGACTGCTCGCGGCGTTCCGCGCCTGCGCCGAGGATCACCTGACCCCCGCCGACTGGTCGGCTACAGACGCTGAATGATCGTCCCGGTCGCCAGCGCCCCGCCCGCGCACATCGTGATCAGCGCGAACTCCTTGTCGGAGCGCTCCAGTTCATGAAGAGCCGTGGTGATCAGCCGTGCGCCCGTCGCCCCCACCGGGTGGCCGAGGGCGATCGCACCGCCGTTCACGTTGACCTTCTCCAGGTCCTGTTCGAAGACCTGCGCCCAGCTCAACACCACGGACGCGAAAGCCTCGTTGATCTCGACGATGTCGATGTCCTTGAGCGTCATGCCCGCCTTGCCGAGCACGGCCCGCGTCGCGTCGATCGGCCCGTCGAGGTGGAAGTGCGGATCCGATCCAACCAGCGCCTGAGCCACTATCCGCGCCCGGGGCCGCAGCTTCAGCGCCCGCGCCATCCGCTTCGACGCCCACATGATCGCGGACGCTCCGTCGCTGATCTGCGAGGAGTTGCCCGCCGTGTGCACGGCGGTCGGCATCACCGGCTTCAGCCTCGCCAGCGCCTCCATCGACGTGTCGCGCAGGCCCTCGTCGCGGTCGACGAGCCGCCACATGCCGTGGCCCGCACGCTGTTCGTCCTCCGTCGTCGGTACCTGGACGGCGAACGTCTCCTTCTTGAAGCGTTCCTCGGACCAGGCGATGGCCGCCCGCTCCTGCGAGATCAGGCCGAGCGAGTCGACGTTCTCGCGGGTCAACTGCCGGTTGCGGGCGATGCGTTCGGCGGCCTCGAACTGGTTGGGCAGGTCCACGTTCCACTCGTCCGGGAACGGCTTCCCGGGTCCGTGCTTCGACCCCGACCCCAGCGGCACCCGTGACATCGCCTCGACGCCGCAACTGATGCCGACGTCGATGACGCCCGCCGCGATCATGTTGGCGGTCATGTGCGAGGCCTGCTGCGAGGAGCCGCACTGACAGTCGACCGTCGTGGCCGCCGTCTCGTACGGCAGGCCCATGGCCAGCCAGGCGTTGCGCGCGGGGTTCATGGACTGTTCGCCGGCGTGGGTCACCGTGCCGCCGACGACCTGCTCGACGCAGTCGGCGTGAATGCCGGTGCGGCCGAGGAGTTCACGGTAGGTCTCGCCCAGGAGATAGGCGGGATGCAGATTGGCGAGCGCTCCGCCGCGCCTGCCGATGGGGGTGCGTACGGCTTCCACGATGACGGGTTCCGCGACCATGGGACACGTCCTCTCCTCGTACACCGCGCGGCGCGGGCGTCCCGGCCACCCGCCACGCAAACTAGTACGCGTTCTAGTTCTGTGTGCAGTCTGCTGACAGGCCGTCCACAACCGCAAGGGTCGTGCAGGGAATTCGGGTGGCCGTGCCTCTTGCGACTTGTAGAACCCGTTATTACCTTCACGGGCGTCCTACGTTCCTGATGGACCGTCAGAATCCATCGGAAGCCATCGGTACTCAGCCGGAGTCACTCATGCCCTGTCCAGCTCTCCCCGACGGGTTCGACTTCACCGACCCGGACCTGCTCCACCACCGCGTCCCGCTACCGGAGTTCGCCGAACTGCGCGCGGCCGAGCCGGTGCGCTGGATACCGCAGCCCCTCAACATCGCGGGGTTCCAGGACGAGGGCTACTGGGCTGTGACCCGGCACGCCGACGTCCGGTACGTCTCGACGCACCCGGAGATCTTCTCCTCGACCCTCAACACGGCGATCATCCGCTTCGGCGAGCACATGGACCGCGCCTCGATCGACGCCCAGCGGCTGATCCTGCTCAACATGGACCCGCCCGAGCACACCCGCGTCCGCCAGATCGTCCAACGCGGCTTCACCCCGAGGGCGATCCGCGCGCTGGAGGACCGCCTGCGCGACCGGGCCCACGCGATCGTGGCGGGCGCCCGCGCCCACTCCGGCCCCTTCGACTTCGTCACCGAGGTCGCCTGCGAACTGCCCCTCCAGGCCATCGCCGAACTCATCGGCATCCCGCAGGACGACCGCGTCAAGATCTTCGAGTGGTCCAACAAGATGATCGCGTACGACGATCCCGAGTACGCCATCACGGAGCAGGTCGGTGCCGAGTCCGCCGCCGAACTCATCGCCTACGCCATGGGCATGGCCGCCGAGCGCAAGCAGTGCCCGGCCCACGACATCGTCAGCACGCTGGTCGCCGCCGAGGACGAAGGCAACCTGAACTCCGACGAGTTCGGCTTCTTCGTGCTGATGCTGTCGGTTGCCGGCAACGAGACGACCCGCAACGCAATCACCCACGGCATGCACGCGTTCCTCACCCACCCCGAGCAGTGGGAGCTGTACAAGGAGGAGCGCCCGTCGACTGCGGCCGAGGAGATCGTCCGCTGGGCGACTCCGGTCAACGCCTTCCAGCGCACGGCGACCCAGGACACCGAGCTGGGCGGCAAGTCGATCAAGAAGGGCGACCGGGTCGGCATCTTCTACGCCTCCGCCAACCACGACCCCGAAGTCTTCGAGAACCCGGACGTCTTCGACGTGATGCGCGATCCGAATCCGCACCTGGGCTTCGGCGGCGGGGGCCCGCACTACTGCCTCGGCAAGTCCCTCGCGGTCCTCGAAATCGACCTGATCTTCAACGCGATCGCGGACGCGATGCCGAACCTGACGCTGACGGGCGACCCGCGTCGGCTGCGCTCGGCATGGATCAACGGGGTCAAAGAGCTTCAGGTGACCGCCGGTTGAGGTGACCCCGGTCGACCTCACAGCTCGGGCCGGCGGCATCCCGGCGCCGCCGGCCCGTCCTCTGCTCAATTCCGCAAGGCGACTGCTTACTTCCGTACGGCGAACTTCATGAGTTCCTTCTCGTCCCCCTGCTTGATCTTTCCGGTCTCGTTGATGACCAGGAGCTTCCAACTGCCGCCCTCCCGAACGGCCTTGGCGACCGCGCAGCCGTTGTCGGAGCTGAGCAGGTTCGGCCAGATCTCGGCGACCTGCTGGGTGCTGCCGCCGCTCGCGTCGTAGACCTTGAAGGCGATGTTCCGCGCCTTCTGGAAGGAACTGCCCTTCTTGTAAGCGGCGGCGATGAAGACTATCGACGTGATGGCGGCCGGAATCTTGGCGAGGTCGACGGTCACCGTCTCGTCGTCGCCCTCGCCCTTGCCGGTCTGGTTGTCCCCGCTGTGCAGCAACGCGCCGTTGCCCAGCGGGTCCAGGGAGTCGAGCCCCGCGAGCCGTACGGGTTCCGCGCCCTGCAACGCGATGGCGATGAGGTCGAGGTCCGTACCGGCCTTCTGGCGCAGCTTCCCGATGATGCCGCCGCTGCTGCCGACGGTGGGGTCCCAGGACGCCCCGATCTCCAGATGGGTCACTCCGTCCAGATCCGCCGGACCGTCTTCCTTCGTGAGCGTGATCATGTGTGATCGATCCTCTTGATCGTGGGACTAAGACGCACGAATTCTGCCTTCTTGGCCAGGCTTTGGGCTACTCCCGTCCGGATGCCGTCACCGCGAACACGCCCGCGGCCAGCGCGGCGATCAGCAGCGGGATGCCCAGGCCGTGGTGCACGGTCAGCCACGCGCCGAGGAACGCGCCGACCAGCATCGCGATCACCGAGGCCGTACGGCGGGGCGAGCGGTGCCCCGAGCCGCCGCCGATCCGGGAGTCGGAGGCGAGGCCGGTGAGGGTCATGGTCAGGACCGTGGTCGTCAGATCGGGGATGCCCAGCTTGCGCACGGTCGCGTTGCGCAGGCCCATCGCGAAGCCCGTCACCGCGATCAGGGTGTACGTCGTCCCGGTCGCGCCCGGCGCCGCGAAGGCGACCACCGCGGACGCGCCGACCAGCAGCGCCTCCGCGCCGAGCGTGGCCCGTGCCCAGGTCCGGCGGGAGCCGCCGCCCATCCGTACCGCGATCCGGCCCCCGGCCACCGCGCCCACGACGAAGGCCCCGAGGGAGGTGAGGGTGTGCGACACCGAGAAGCCGGGTGCTCCGGCGGCGGCGAAGCCGAGGACGACCACGTTGCCGGTCATGTTCGCGGTGAAGACATGGCCGAGGCCCAGATAACTCACCGCGTCGATCAGCCCGCTGACCACGGTCAACCCCAGTAGTACGGCCACCAACCGGATCCCGCGCGCCTCACGGTCGTAGGACTTGGGCTGTGTGTCGTGGTCCGTGTTCTGGTCCATGAACGCAATGTAGCGGCGGCCCCCGGGATGCCGGGGACCGCCGCTGTGTAGTGCGTGTGTGGGGCCGGTGATCAGTACCAGCCGTTGGACTGCCAGAAGCTCCAGGCGGCGGTGGGGCTGCCGTAGCGGGAGTTCATGTAGTCCAGGCCCCACTTGATCTGCGTGGCGGCGTTGGTCTTCCAGTCGGAGCCGGCCGAGGCCATCTTCGAGCCCGGGAGGGCCTGGACCAGGCCGTAGGCGCCGGAGGAGGAGTTCGTGGCGGTGACGTTCCAGCCGCTCTCGTGCTCGACGATCTTGCTGAACGCGTTGTACTGCGCGGCGCTCGGGATCATCTTGTGCGCGATCGACTGAGCGGAGGAGGCGGAGGTCGTCGCGGCCTGGGCGGGAGCCGAGGTCAGCACGAGACCGGTGGTGGCGGCGGCCAGAGCGGCGGCGGTCAGGGCCTTCTTCGGGGAGGCGATGCGAGCGACGATGCGGGAGACGGACACGGAGAACCTGTTTCTTCGGGGACAGAGGCGTCGTACGCCTGCCGGTGTCACGCGGTGCGCGGCGGTGGCAATGCGTCGGCGCCGAGGCCCGTGAGGACTCGTCGGCGCCGTGCGACTGCTCCAGAGAAGCACTCTCGATCCGCGTCCGCAAAGACCCCTTTTACTAGTTGTGGTCGCATGTGGGTGAAAGGTGAACTGTGTGACGTGGCTCTCAAGCCCCAGGTCAGAGGGTGTTTGGGTCGCGTACATGTCACGCCTAAACACTACTAATCCAAGTAGTTCGTGACATGGGTCATGTGGGGTGCTTCACCACCTCTGTGACGGTCGGCGCACGGCGCCTCACACAGGGGGTCCGTCGAACGTGACCGGCGTCTCGAACGCGGCCCGTCGCGTGGCCCGGCGCAGCGCCTTGAGGAGCGCGGGCCCGAGGGTGAGCGTGAGTACGACGGTCACCAGGGCGCGGCCGAGGTCCCACCCCAGGGAGGTCGCCAGGCAGTAGGCGACGAAACGGGCCAGGTTCGCGGGCACCGCGGCCCGCGGGTCGAAGGCCACGGACGAGGCGAGCGCCCCCATGAAGGGCCACCCGGCCAGGTTCATCGCGGTGCCATAGGCGAAGGCGGCGAGGAAGCCGTAGCCGGCGAGCACCACGACTTCGCCACGGCCGCGCAGCCGCTCCCCGCCCGGCAGCAGGCCCGCGCCCATCGTGAACCAGCCCATCGCCAGCATCTGGAACGGCATCCACGGGCCGACCCCGCCGGTGAGCAGCGCCGACGCGAACATCGTGACGTTGCCCAGCACGAACCCGAAGCCGGGTCCCAGGACGCGCCCGCTGAGCACCATGAGGAAGAACATCGGCTCGATACCGGCGGTACCGGCGCCGATGGGCCGCAGGGCGGCGCCGGTCGCGGCGAGCACACCGAGCATGGCGACGGCCTTCGGGCCGAGCCCGGACTCCGAGATCGCCGCGGCCGAGACGGCGACCAGCAGCACGAGCAGGCCCGCGAACAGCCAGGGGGCGTCCTGGGAGTGCGCGGCGACCTGCGAGCTGGGCGGGGCGAGGAAGGGCCAGGTGAAGGCGGCGACACCGGTGACGGTGACGAGGGCGAGGGCGGCGGTGGAACGCGGAGTCCGGCGACGGCTGCGGCTCGGGCTCCGACAGGCGCTCCAGCAACCGCCGTTGGATGCTCGGCGACAGCCCCGCGTCCCCCGACAGCACGCTCTTCACGGCCCGTACG
>NZ_JBLTJC010000486.1:0-6789 GCF_048158785.1 Streptomyces colwelliae
CCCGTCTCCGGGCCGCCGTCCGCCGGGCCGAGCCCACCGGGGGCGGCGAGGACGACGTCCTGGTCGAGACCGAGGAGTTCACCGTCGACCTGGCCGCCAGGGCCCGACGCCCTGAGCCGGGTCCGGCTGGCCGACCCCGCAGCGCCGACGAAAAGCCCCGCCCGCCACCTCTGCCCCGTTCCGCGGACGCGGGCAGCGGCGGCGAGGCCGCCGCCCGCGCATCAGGGCTCTGCTCCGTGGCCTCGTCTACCGTGCTCTGCTGGATGGTGCTCATATCGGCGGCGTCTGCCCACGCCTGCCGGGATCACACAAATTCTCAGGTTCCCCACAGGCTGGTGCTGCTTTCAGGACGCCGGACTCCGCCGGTTAATCGTTGGCCGGCGGGATGCCTGACTCGGCAGACTGCGCGTCATGAGCAACTCGTACGCGCAGGCAGTGCTGAGGACGACGGATCTCGCCGGGATACTGCGGGTCGCCGGCCGACTGCTCGATCTCGCCGACACGACACAACTCGAAGTCGACTTCGAGGCGCGGGTCTCCACGCCCGGAGAGCTGGAGCGGTTGGGCGGACTGATACCGGACGCTGACTGGTGGTCCTGCGGAGCCGACCGACACGGCTCCTCGGAGAATGGCGACGCTCCGTCGGAGTGGCTCCCGATCCACTTGCGCAGATGGTGCTTGGGCCCGGAAACCGTGGAGGAGCTCGTGGCCGCGGCCGGGGACGCCCCGGCCATGATCCGCTGGGACTTCAGCGGTTGGCCCGAGGCTCCGGAGGTGGGCCTCGGCTGCGGGGGCGCCAGAGGCGCCTACGTGACGGTGTGCCTGAACGCGCGCGACCTCGACCTCGAAGAGCCCGCGCCGGACCACACGTTGTACGTTCACGTGAAGCAGGTCGAGGCCGAACGGGCGCCTTGGCTCGCGGCGCAGGTCGGCCTGCGGGTCTTCGGCGAGTTGGAGATGGCACCGCTCTGAGCCTGTTCGCCGACTTCCGCCGGTTGTCTTGGCAGGACGGAACGCTTGTCGAAGGAGACGTGGTGCTGGGACTGCTGGGCTTCTACGACGAGTTGGACGACGGCTCCGGCCGGCCGAACGGATCGATACGCGATGCCGTCCGGCCCGTCGGCGAGCCGGACGAGGTGGACCTGGTGGCCTACCTGGACAGCGGCCACGTCCTGCTCGATGTCATGGAAGCCGGACATGACGTCCTCACGGGGAGCGCCCACCGGCACTCGCCAGGGTGCTCGTCACTGAGGACCGACGGCACCTGGATGTGGCGCCAGGACTTCCCTCACTACGTGGAAACCCACCATGTATCGCTGCCGGACGCGTTCATCGAGCACGTCCGCGGCCTGGCCTATCGGATGCCCTCCATCACCGTCGCGCAGTTCGCTCCGCACTACGACGAGACCATGCCCCTGGTCGGCTGGGCCTCCGCCGTCCCGTGGCGGTCGACCGCGACCACGCTCGTGCCCGGACCACGAACAGTGACCAGCAAGGCTCAGTTCGACGCGGCGGCGTCGGCCCAGGACCAGTGAAATGAGCTCGGCACGTGCCGTACAGCAAACCCTCGTTCGCCATGTTGGAGGCCCAGCGAGGCGTCTGGTACGGCACCCTGCTCGAACCGGATTCACCCCGCTTCAACATGAGTCAGACATGCGAGGTCCTGGGGCCCGTGGACCCGGCCGTTCTCCGGGCGCCGTTCCATCATGTGTCACTCGAAGTGGGGTCGATGCGGGAGCTGGTGGACGAGGAGTCGGCCTATCGCGCCTCGGGTGAGTACGACGAAGACCGCCGCTACTGGACGGAACGAATGGACGGAGCGGCAACCCCGCCGTCCCTCTCGCTCGGGCCACGGCGAGGTGAGGACCACCAGGTCGTGTGCTCGGGGAATCGATTTCCGGAGGTGACCAGGCCGCCGATTCAGGCGGTCGCGGTCTTTCAGGCGGTCGCGGTCCTCAGGAGTGCCGCGAGGCCGTCGGTGTAGATGCCGTGGAACAGCTCCTCGGCATCGGTGTCGCTGACGCCGACAGGAGTGAACGTGCCGGACCACTCGACGCGCGAGAGGTCGGGACTGCCGGGGACGGCGTGCACGCGCAGAGTGGAGAGGTAGCCGGTCACGGGGAACGGCGCCTCTTCGATGGCGTAGGAGTAGCTGCGCGCGTCGTGGTCGAAGGCCTGGAGGCGTTCGACGATGACACCGCCGTCCTGGTTGGTCAGGCGGCGTACCCGGCCCCCTTCGCTCAGTTCGCTCGCGGGGATGTAGGGGAGCCAGTCGGGCAGGGATCCGAAACCGCCGATGAGCCGCCAGACGCGGTCGGGGCTCTGCGGGATGTCGAGTGATGCGGTGGTGGTGGCCATGGTGAGTGCTTCCTGCTGTGTGCTGTGTGCTGTGGGGTGTCAGGCGGTGGGGGCGTCGGCGGCGATGAGCTTCTCGTCGCGCAGGGCGGCCCAGAAGGCGGCCGGTACGTCCTCGGCGAGGGCGGCGACGTCCTCCGCGATACGGCTGGGGCGGGTGGCACCGGGTACGACGGCGGCCGTGGCGGGGTGGGCGAGCGCGAACTGCAGCGCGGCCGCCTTGATGCTCACACCGTGTTCGGCGGCGAGCTCCTTGAGCCGTCCGACCTTGGCGACGATCTCCGCCGGAGCTTCCTGGTACTCGAAGTGCCGGCCACCGGCGAGGACGCCGGAGCTGTACGGGCCGCCGACGACCATGTCGACGCCCTGCTCGGTGGCGGCGGGCAGCAGACGCTGTAGGGAGCGGTCGTGGTCCAGGAGGGTGTAGCGGCCGGCCAGGAGGAACGCGTCGGGCCGCGGCTCGTTCAGGTCGAGGGTCAGCTCGATCGGCTCCACGCGGTTGACGCCGAGGCCCCAGGCTTTGATGACGCCTTCGTCGCGGAGCCGCTGGAGGACGCGGAACGCGCCGGTGCGCGCGGTCTCGTAGACGGCCAGCCAGTCGTCGCCGTGGAAGTCCTGGGCCACGTCGTGCACCCAGACGATGTCCAGGCGGTCCGTCCTCAGGCGCGTGAGGCTGTCCTCGATGGAGCGCAGGGTGGCGTCCGCCGTGTAGTCGTCGACCATCTTGTTCGGGCGGCCGTGCTCGAACAGGCCGCCCTTCTCGCCCAGGTCCCGGGCGGTGGGGTCCTCCAGCTCGTCGAGGATGACCCGTCCGACCTTGGTGCTGAGCACGAACTCGTCGCGCGGCCGGCCGGCCAGCGCCTCGCCCAGGCGCAGCTCGGACAGACCGGCGCCGTAGAACGGGGCGGTGTCGAAGTAGCGGATGCCCTGGTCCCAGGCGGCCTCGACGGTGGCCGCGGCCTCCTCGTCCGGGATGCTGCGGAACATGTTGCCCAGGGGTGCGGTACCGAAGCCGAGGGTGCCCGGCAGCAGGGACTTGATGCCCATGATGAGGATCCTTCTCTCCATGACGTGACATGACGTGACGCGGAGTTCGGGGGGATTTTTCCGATCCGCGGCTCTTGCTCTGTCGAGGTTAGGATCGAGGGATGAGACTGTCCAAGACTTGCTTGGACACACTTGAGTCCCGAGAGGTCTTACGTGCTTGACCTGCGCCAACTCCGCTACTTCGTGGCCGTCGCCGAAGAGGAACACGTCGGCAGGGCCGCCGAACGCCTCCATATCTCGCAGTCGCCGCTGAGCCGGCAGATCGCCCAGCTGGAGAAGGTCCTGGGACTGACGCTGTTCGAGCGCAGCCAGCAGCGCATCCGGCTCACCTCCGACGGCCGCGTCTTCCTCACCGAGGCCACGGCCCTGCTGCGGCACGCGGACCGACTGGAGAACCTGGGCCGGCGCCTCGGCCGGGGCGAAGAGGGCGGCCTCTGCGTGGGATACGTGGGCGACGCCATGCACACCGGCCTCCTGCCCGGTGCCCTGCGCGCTCTGCACGACGAGCGTCCCGGAATCCATGTCGCCCTCTACGACCTGACCTCGTCGCAGCAGTTCGAGGGACTGCGCCAACGCAGCCTGGACATCGCCCTGGTCCCGGAGGCGCCGCCCGAGACGGACCCGGACCTGTGCAGCGCCCTCCTTCTTGAGGACCCGCTGCTCCTGGCCATGCCGAGCGGCCACCACCTCGCCGCCGCGACGGAGATCCTGCCGGAGGACCTGGACGGCCAGCCATGGATCGCCATAGAGAACAGCCAGGACCAGGCCTGGCGGGATGATTTCGTCGCGTCCTGCGCCGCCGCCGGGTTCACCCCCGACATCCGGTTCGAGGCCCCGGAATCGCGCACCGGACTCGGCCTCGTCGCGTCCGGGCTCGGCACCGCGTTCGTACAGAAGAGCACGCTGCACGGCGACACCTTGGGCGTCACGGTTCGTGAACTCCCTTGGTTCCAGAGGTCCGTACGCCTGTGGGCCGCCTGGCACCGGATCGATCTCCGCCCGGTCGTGACCTCGTTCCGCACGACTGTCCTGAACATCGGAGACACAGAACAGGAACTCACCGGATGAACCCGTGGAACCCCCGGCACACTGTCTCTGCCCGGCTTCTGTGGGGTGATCGACTCCGACCGTTGTCGCCGGTGGTTCAGACGCCGGCCGGGCTGGGGACCTGACCGCTGAGCAGGCTCCCCGCTCGGGGCACGACCGGGGGCAGGCCCAGCTCGACGAGGATGCGGTACGCCGTGGCGGTCGCCGCCGAGAGCACCGGCAGCCCGGCCGCGTCCTCCACCGGCTGGATCGACGGCAGCGAGGGCATCTGCACACAGGCGGACAGGACGAGCGCGTCGGCCCGCGACAGGTCCAGGCGCCGCCAGTGCTCGCGCAGGTCGGCGGGGTCGAGGCGGGCGACGGCCAGGTTGTCCGGCACCTCCAGGCTCAGCGCGTCCACCACCTCGACGCCCGAGTCCTCGATGTAGTCCGCGACCAGGCGCGTGAGCGGCTTCATGTACGGCGTGACGATCGCGACCCGCCGGGCGCCCAGGGCCTCGATGCCGTCGAGGAGGGCGCCCGCGCTCGACGCCACCGGGGCCTGTGAGCCCTCGGCGCGCAGCACACCGGTGATCTCGTCCTCGGCGGTGCAGTGGTACCCCGGGCCCTGCGCCATGATCGCCACGAGGCAGGCTGTGACGACCACGTCGGGCCGGGCGTCGGCGAGTTCCAGCGCCGCGCGCCCGGTCTGCGCGTTCATAGCGCGCAGCTGCTCGGGCGTCACGTGCCGCATGCGCATACGGCTGCTGTGGAAGACGAACCGGTCCTCCGGGACCAGGGCCTCGCGCTGCCGCATCATGCGCGGCAGCTCCGTCTCCATGGTCAGGTTCGAGCTGGGCACGATCATGCCGATGTGGTGATCGGTCATGGAGTCCTCCGGGGTCGCGGCGCGGGTGGGGTACCCGCGCTTGTCGGCGACCGAGGGTCCGCCGACCGCCACCGCGGGGTCAGGAGTCCTCGGCCAGTCCCTCCCAGTGATCGGCGAGGGACGTGAACAGATGCATGATTTCCTCGCGCCGCTCCGGTCCGAACGGCGCGAGAAGGCGCTCGTCGAGCCGACGGGCGCGGAGGTTCGCGTCGTGGAGGGTCCGCTCGCCCTCCTCCGTCAGATGGAGCAGCTTGCGCCGGCCGTCGTCCGCGGCCGTCCTGCGCACGATCAGCCCCCGGTTCTCCAGCCGCCGGGCCACGTCCGCCATCGTCGACGTGTCCAGGGAGACCGCCGACGCCATCGAGCGCTGGTCGCTGCCCGGTGCCGCTTCGACAGCCTGGAGCACCGCGAACTGCGGACCCGTGAGCGTCGGGTCCACGGCACGGATCCAGACCGCGAGATACGCCTGGTACAAGCGGCGGACCTGGTAGCCGGGCGCGGCGGTGAGCGCCGGGGGAGGCCCGGGAGGCGTGGACGTCGGGGTTGCGGTTTCGTCACCCATGGAGCCCACTTAAGCACGGCAGTTGATCGAGTCGGCAGCCGGACCGGTGATCTCCGGGAACCCGCGCGTCGGCGTCACACCAGCATCGGGCGCAGTACCCGGCGCAGGGCGGCGAGCGCGGCGGACGGGTTGTCCCAGAACAGCATGTGACCGGCGTCCGGGATCTCGGCCAACGCGGCCGACGGCAGCAGCCGGGCCGCCTCAGCCGTACCCTCCGCGGTGACGACAGGGCTGTCCGCGCCGTACAGGAGTGCCGTGGGGCCGGGAACGGAGGGCCACCAGTCGAAGAAGTCCTCGCGCTCGAAGCCCCGGTGCGTGGCGGTGACGGCCTCCGTGTCACAGCTCGCCAGCCAGCGGGCCCGCAGTTCTTGCTCACGGCGCGGCCAGCGTGGCCAGGACCGGGCCACCTCGTCCGCGTCGGTACCGTGTCGCGCCTGCGCCAGCTGGTCGAGGAAGGCGGCCAAGGGGGTGGGATAGGGCTCGCGTCCGGGGCCGCTCATCGGCGGGTCGCCCAGTACGGTGCCGCGCAGTGCCACCTTGGCCCGGACGGCGGTCACGGCCGCGATCCGCGCACCCATGGAGTGCCCGAGGAGGACCGGCCGGTGGAGACCGAGGCCCGCGACGACCGCCTCGGTGTCCTCGGCGTACTCCTCCAGCCCGTACGACCCACCGCCGTCGGACAGCCCACGCCCACGGACGTCGACCACCAACGGCCGTACCACAGGCGTCAGTTCACGGGCCACGAAGTCCATCGCGACGGCCGGACTGGTGATGCCGGGCAGCACGACCAGCGGGACGCCGTCACCGCCGTAGTCCAGGACGTGCAGGCGGGTGCCGCCCGAGCGGACCCAGCGGCTGGTGGCGGGGACGTCGGCGAGATCGGCCAGCGCCGACTGGGCCAGTAGGCGGG
>NZ_JBLTJC010000487.1:0-6786 GCF_048158785.1 Streptomyces colwelliae
CCACATCACGCGTGTCGAGTACGTCTGGTAGCCGAACGCGTAGAGGCAGTGCACCGCGACCGGCACCGCCACCAGGAACGCGATCCGCCCCGACCAGCGGTGCAGCGTCGCCGACCAGCTCGGGCCCTGCGAGTCGCCGGGAGCGTAGCGCGTTTGGACATGGCACTGTCAACAAATGGAAATGCAATTCTCGAAGAGGAGAGTGACGCTATCGGCGAACGGTGTGGCGGTTCTGGGTGGGTCCCCTCGAAGTCCGGTGAATCCGATCACCGTCAAGTGCCGGATCTGTACACTCCGTTACCCGTCAGGACCGTGATCGAGGGGTGGGACGGTGCCGGTGACACCAGCGGCCGGGGACAGGATCGACGGCCGGTATCTCCTGCACGAGCCCATCGGCACCGGCGGCATGGGCGTCGTCTGGCGGGCGTGGGACGAGCGGCTCCAGCGCTGGGTCGCTGTCAAGTGCGCACGCCTGGACGACGACCGGGCCACGCGCCGGCTCATGGGCGAGGCGCGCAACGCGGGGCGGCTGCACCACCCGAACATCGTCGGCGTCTTCGACTACGTCGACGAGGGCACCACCTGCTGGATCGTCATGGAGTACGTCCCCTCCCGCAGCCTCGCCCAACTCATGGCCGAGCGCGGCCCGTTGGCGCCCGAGGAGGCCGGGTCGATCGGCTGCCAGATCGCGGACGCGCTGGTGAAGTCGCACGGCGCGGGTGTGGTGCACGGCGATGTGACACCGGAGAACATCCTCGTCACCGACGAAGGCGTCGCCCGGCTCACCGATTTCGGGATCTCCCGGGCCCTGTGGAACGACGTCACGCAGAGTGCGACGGGCAGTGTGCGCGGCAAACCCCGGTATCTGGCCCCCGAGGTGGCCAAGGGGCAGCCGGTCGGCCAGAAGGCGGACGTGTTCTCCCTGGGCGCCTCGCTGTTCGCGGCGGTCGAGGGACAGTCGCCGTACGGCGAGGCCGAGCACCTGATGACGTATCTGGCCCGGGCCGTCCAGGGCGACCTCGAGACCGCGCGCCGGGCCGGGCAACTGGCCGAGCCGCTGGCCGCGTTGCTGGAGGTGGAGCCCCGGAACAGACCCGAGGCCACGCGGGCGCTCGAACTGCTGCGGCAGGCCACCCCACCGCCCGCGCACGTCCAGGACCGGCTCGACCGCAGCACGATCGAACTCACGTCCCGGACCCTCCGGTTGGGAGACGCCGTACGCGCCGCCAAGGACGCCGTCACGCTGCCGGTGCGCCGCCGTCGCGCGCTGGCGATCACGGCCGTGGCGGTGGTCACGACCGGTGCGCTCACGGCCGGGCTCGTCCTCTTCGGCCCCTGGAGCTCCACGGGCGCGGACGGCAAGGACACCGTTGGCTCCGACGCGAAGCCCTCGGCCACGGCATCGGCGCGGGCCGGAACCATCGGCGACGAACGTACGGCCGACCCCTGCGGGTTGATCGACGCCGCCTCGCTGAGCCGCTTCGGCACCACCGTGCTGGACCCGGACTACGGCGACATCGACCGGTGCGACGTCATCCTGCTCAACAACGGCGGCAACGACAACGCCGGCGTGCAGGTCAACCTCGACTCCGACAGGGACAAGTTCGACAACATCGAATCCACCCAGCTGGTCCCCGACACCGACCTCACGCGTGTGGCGATCAAGCGGGACGGGGTGTTCTGCGAACGGGCCGTCCTGACCCCCGACGGCAAGCAGATCCGCGTCATCGGGCAGCAGTTCGACGCGAAGACGGCGCCCGACCCGTGCCAGATGGCCGACACCGCCACCGATCACGTGGTCAGCGTGCTGGCCCACGGTCCGGTACCCCGGCGCACGGTGGCATGGCCCAAGTGGTCCCTGGCCAACCTCAATGCCTGCTCGCTGCTCGACGCCGACGAACTCAAGCGGCTGCCCGGCGTCCAATTCGACAACGAGGACAGCGGGTTCGGCTCCTGGAACTGCGACTGGTCCAGCGACGGCGACGGCGACCGCGAGGTGGAGATCCGGTTCACCCGGGACAACTCGCTGGACAGCGACGACGGAACGCCGGTGAACGTCGCCGGCACCAAGAGCTACTACAGAGCGAACGACGAAGAGGACGACAGCTGCACCGTACGGACCCCACACCGCGTCTACACGGACTCCGTCGGCGCACGCACCGTCGAGATCCTCCAGTTGATCGTCTACGCACCGGAGTCGAGCAAGCAACTGTGCGACAGCGCGGCGGAGTTCGCGGCCGTCGTCGTGAAGAGCATCGCGAAGGAACAGGCGGACCGGTGACATGACACCACCGGGAACCCCAGACACCCCACCTGGAGCAGCAGATCCCCTGGCCGGTGGCCGACGCCTGCCCGCCTCCCACGGCAGCCTCGCCCGGGGCGCGTCCGCGCCGCTGCCCGGCACGCTCTTCGCGCTCGCGCTGACCGGCGGGATGACGCTGGGCCCTGGGCACGGCCGCGAGGTCCTGTTCGGCCGCAACCGGCCCGAGGTGCATGTCTGCGTCGGTGAGGACGACCCCCAAGTCAGCCGCCACCAGGGCACGTTGACCCACCGGGACGGGCACTGGTGGGTGAGCAACGTCGGGCGGCTGCCGCTCCGGAGCGCCGGCGGCCGGCTGCTGTTCCGGGACGAGGATCCGCTGCCGCTCGACACCGGCTACACCCCACTGTTCGCCGGCGGTTCCCGTGGCCGCGAACACCTGCTGGAGGTCTTCGTCACCGGCCCCGAGGGCCTGCGGCCGCCGCCCCGGCACGGGGACGTCACCCGCCCGCCCCGGCTCTGGGCGCTCACCGAGCAGGAGAAGCTCGCCCTCGTCGTCCTCGGCCGGCGCTATCTGCTGCACGAACCCCGGCCGCAGCCGCTCACCTGGCGGCAGACCGCCGCCGAACTCGGCGAGGTGCAGCCCGGCGCCGGCTGGACCGACAAACGCGTCGAGCACCTGGTCAACGGCGTGCGCACCCGCCTCTCCCGCGACGGCGTGCCCTGGCTGACCCGCGAGGAACTCGGCGAGCCGGTCGGCAACGCCCTCAACGACCATCTGATTCGAGCCCTGTTGGCGTCGACCACGCTCGTCCCGATGGACCTGGCGCTGATCGACGCGGCCTGACACCCGGCCGGGGCCGGTCAGCCGGGGTGATCAGCCGGGGTGATCAGTACGGTGACCGTCCTGTTCCGCGCCGCGTCCGGGTACGGCGCGTTCCGCTGGTCCGCGCTCGCGGTGGTGAAGGAGGCGAGGGGTCTGCCACTGGCCGCGCCGAGTTCGCGGGCGGCGACGAGGGCCCGCCACAGGGAGAGGACGGAACCTCCGCTGCGGGGAGCGCCGGAGACGGTGGCGGTCTGACCGAGGATCTCGATCCGTGCGTCCAGGCCGCCCAAGTGCGCGCCCAGCGCGGCGAGTTGGCGGGCTCCGGTCCGGGTCATCCGGGTGCCCTCGGCGAAGAGGCCCTCGGTGAAGGTGACTTCCACGGAGTCGCCGCGGGCTGTCGGGCGCAGGCCCGGCGCCTGGAGAGCGAGGGCCAGGGCCTGGACGGCCGCGGCCCGGCGGGCCTTCTCGCGGGCCCGCTCCTCCGCCTGCTTCTGCCGCTGCCTCTGGTCGTGCGCTCGCAACAGCTCCTGTTCCTGGGCCTGTTGGGCCCGCTGCTCGGCCGCGAGGGACGGCCGCTCCTGCCGTGTGCCGGTGCCGTCGGTGAGGGCGACCGCCGTGACCGTCACGGCGGCCACGGCGCAGACCGCGGCCACCACCGCCGTCCCGGCCCGGTGCCGGGCGAGGGCCGGCCACGGACCCCGGCGGCCGAGCCGTTCGATCCGGGCGAGACCGGCCACCGCCGCCGGATCCCGCGGGTGCTGTTCCTGGACACGCCGCCAGCACTCGGCCGCCTCGGCCAACTCGCCCCGCTGCGCGTGGACCCGGGCGAGCAGGTCGAGTACGTCGGGTGCGTCCCGTACATCGGGTACATCGGGTACGCCGTGTACATCCTGATGCGCGTCGGCCACGTCCTGGTGTCCGTCGGCGCCGGGAGCGCGCAGCAGCCGTAGCGCGCCGTCCGTGTCGCCGGAGCGGGCCGCCGCGCGGGCCCGGGAGACGAGCAGCGTGAGGCGGAGCGGGTGGTGGGCGTTGGCCCGCGATGTGGTGGACGTGGTGGAGATGGCGGACGTGGTGGTCATGGTGAACTCCCCTTTCCCGCAGGTCAGTCGAGGCCGCCGGTCATCCGCTCGACCGCGTCCGCGGCCTCCGGCGGCAGCAGCCGGCGCAGCTCGCTGTTGACGGTGGCGACGGCCTCGCGGTTGCCCGCGGCGATGGCCCTGCGGCCCCGCAGGATCGCCGCGTCGGCCCGGCCGTGGGAGGTCATCCGGTCGCGCATCGAGGCCAGTGCCTCGAAGAGGACGTACTCCCACTGGTCGGTGCGGCTGAGCAGCTCCACCTGGAACTGTCCGGCGCGCTTGGTGAGCCGGCGCAGGTCCGCCGGGGTCGCGTCCTCGCCGAGCGCACTGGCGCGGTCGCGCAGGTTCCGCAGCTGCTGCCGGTCCGAGGGGCCGCCGCCGACCTGCCCGAGGGTGTCCTCGCAACTGCTCAGCAGTTCCCACAGCGTGCGTTGCAGTCCGGGGATCTCGATCGCCTCCTCGACGTCGTCGAGCTGGGCCTCCAGATCGCGGATACGGCGGTCGCCGGCGACGGCCGCGCCCGTGTCGACGGCCGCCGCGTCCACGTCCCGGCGCAACTGGACGAGGGTGTTCTGCTCCTCGAAGTCCGCCAGCCGGGCCTGCGCCGCCTCGGAGTACTCCTCGTCCGCCCGGTCCCGCAGATCGTCCACGCGTTCCTCCAACTCGCCCAGCCGGTCCAGGAGTTCGCGGTGGCCGGGCGCCACCAGCTCGGAACGGTTGATCGTCGCCTCGAACTGCCGGTTCACCAGGGGGATGTAGGCGGTGGCGATGACCTCCCGGTTGCTCGCCCGGATCTCGAACGTCACCTCGACCTCGCTCTGCGCGGGCAGGTCGATACGCAGGTCGCGCGGCCGGATCTCGATCAGCCCGACCCGGGTGTTGAGGTCGGCGCGCCTGCGCTCGCCCTCCAGCAGCGGGATGCGGATGACGGCGTCCGGCTCGTCGTGGTGCAGCGGGATCGTCGTCCGGTACGGCCTGGTCTTCTGGGCCGGCAGGGCGGTGCCCTTGCGGAGCAGCGGGTCGAAGGTGCCGTCGGCCTTGCCGATGCCGAGGGTGCCGGTGAGAACGGTGTCGCCGGGGACGACCGCGGCGTAGGAGATGGAGAAGGCGTCCCCGGTCAGCCGTTGCCGGGTGCCGGAGGTGTCCACCAGTTCCACGACGAACCGGGACCGGGTGTCCGAGACGATGGGCACCTCGGTGTAGAAGACGCCCTCGGGGCTGAGTTCCGTGCGCGGCCCGCGGAACGGCGGCCGGCTGTCGGGGTCGGTCACGGTGACGGCGTAGCGCGTCCAGTCCGCCACCTTGCTGCCGCTGGTCACCCGGCCGGAGACGGGGATTCCGGTCCGGTCGACGGACTGGGCCGGATAGGTGAGTTCGACCGCGAACGCGCCCGGTGCCGCCTTCGCCGGCTTCCTCGGCATCCGGATCGTGCGGGCGACCACGGCGGCGCCGCGCGCGACCACGGTCGTGGGGTCCTGACTGTGGTCGAGGCGGATGCCGAGCCCGTCGACCGGGTCGGCGAGCAGCGCGCGCAGCCCCGGGCTGAGGGTCGCGCCGCCGACCAGGAGCAGCCGGTCGATGTCGTCGGGCCGCACCGAACTCTCCGCCAGGGCGTCGCGGCAGAGCCGCACGGCACGGGTGTAGAAGGGCAGCGCCAGGTCCTCCAGGGCGCCCCGGGTCAGGGTGTACTCGAAGGGTTCGGTGCCGCCGTCGCCGTTGTGCAGGTCGACCGCGATCTCGATGCTCGCGGCGCGGGACAGGGCGATCTTGGCGTTCTCCGCCTCCGCCTTGAGCTTGCCGAAGTTCCTGCGCCAGAGCGGGTTGCCGCGGTGGAAGTCGGCCAGCCCGAGGCCGCGGCGGACCTCGGGGACCAGCAGGTCCTCGACGAGCGCCCAGTCGATGAGCTTGCCGCCGAGATAGGGGTCACCGGCGTGCTGGATCAGCTGGAGTTCGCCGTCGCGCTTGCTCATCACGGCCGCGTCGAAGGTGCCGCCGCCGAGGTCGAACACCATCCAGTGGGCGGACTCCGAGGCGTCCTGCACGCCGTAGGCGATCGCCGCGGCCGTCGGCTCCTGGACCAGCGGGCACTGGTCGCCGAGGCCGGCGAGGGCTGCGGCCCGGCTGGTGGCGTTGTTCTGGTTCAGGGTGAAGGAGGCGGGGACGGTGATCACCGCGGCCTCCGGCTGGAACTCGTTCCCGTCCTGGTCCGCGACATGCCGGCGCAGCGCCATGAGCACCTCGGCGGACAGCTGCTCGGGGGTGAGGGAGACACCGGCGCGCTGGAAGTGGCGGAGGGCGGACGCCACCCCCATCTCCTGCTTGAACTCCGAGTAGGCGTTGTCCGGATCGTGCCCCACCTGATTCCGGGCGGCCAGGCCCACATGGACCGCGCCCGCCTTGGGCAGCCACACGGCGGAGGGCGTGTAGTCCCACCCCTCGGTGCCCTTGACGACGTGGATGCCGTCGTCCTTCGCCACCGCGATGGCGCTGTTGGTGGTGCCGAGGTCGATTCCGAAGTCGATGGTCTCGCTCTGGGGCTCGCTCATGGCCGTGGTCTCCTCGGTCCGTGGTCCGTCACGCGGTAGGTGTGGTCGGTGTGGTGGCTGGGGTGGTCGGGGTGGGTG
>NZ_JBLTJC010000488.1:0-6776 GCF_048158785.1 Streptomyces colwelliae
CCTGGCAGACAACCCCACGTTCACGACACCTGTTCGCCGCATCAATGTCCCGCTATGTCCTAAACCTCCCTAGCCTGGAGGGATGGGTGAGGAGAGGCGGCTGGCGGCCGTGGTGGAGCTGGCGCAGGGGATGGCGGCGGCGCACACCCCGCGGGAGTCCTGGCGGGCGGCGGCGGCCGGAGCGTGCCGGGCGCTGGACGGGAGTTTCGCGGCGCTGTCGGTGTGGGAGCGGGAGCTGGGGCGGCTGCGGGTCCTGGTGAACGTGGGCGAGCGCGCCGAGGGCGAGGAGGAGTTCCCGGACGGGGAGACCTATCCGGTGCACCAGTTCCCGGAGATCACCGAGTTCCTGCACGAGCGGTGGGCCGGCGGCGGCGAGCCCAACGCCTGGGTCGAGACCGCCGAGGGCCCGGCCGCGGGCAGCCCCGGCTACTGCCACCAGCGCGTGGCGGCGCTACGGCGTCGTAGGCGCGGATGCTGTGTGGTCGCCCCGATCGTGCTGCACGGGCGGGCGTGGGGCGAGCTGTATGTGGCGCGGCCGGTCGGTGCGGCCGTGTTCGACCGGGGCGACGCCGATTTCGCGACCGTTCTCGCCTCCGTGGTCGCGGCCGGGATCGCGCAGACCGAGCGGCTGGAGGAGGCGCGGCGGCTGGCGTTCACGGACGCGCTCACCGGGCTCGCCAACCGCCGTGCCGTCGACGTACGGCTCGACGAGGCGATCGAGCGGCACCGGCGCGACGGGGTCGTGGTCAGTTTGGTTGTGTGTGACCTCAATGGGCTCAAGCGCGTCAACGACACCCGCGGGCATGCCGTGGGGGACAGGCTCCTTGAGCGCTTCGGTTCGGTGCTGTCGCTGTGCGGGGCGATGCTGCCCGGTGCGCTCGCGGCGCGGCTCGGCGGGGACGAGTTCTGTCTGCTCGCGGTCGGGCCGCCCGCCGACGAGGTGGTCGACGCGGCGGTCGAACTGTGCCGCCGCGCCGCCGAGTTGGAGCTGGGTGAGGGTGTCGCGTGCGGGGTCGCGTCGACCGAGGATCCCATCGGGGCGGTGCGTTCCGGCCGCCGGCTGTTCCGGCTGGCGGACGCGGCCCAGTACCGTGCGAAGGCGCTCCGCGCGGACAAACCGGTGGTCGCCGGGCGCGACGGCCCGGACGACCCCGTCGTACAGCTCGCGGACTCCCCGACGCCGGAGATGCCGGCGGAGCGGCGCCGCTTCAGGGGCCGTCGGACGTGACCTACCTGTAAGGGTCTAAGTGGCCACCCGGTAGTGACACCGCCGCATTCAATGCGTACGCTCCTGAATATGGATATGCACACTGTGGTGGTGGGGACGTCCGGGGTCACCGCGTCCGACGTTCTTGCCGTGGCGCGTGGAGGCGCCCGGATCGAGCTTTCCGGCGAGGCCCTCGCGGCGCTCGCCGCGGCGCGGGAGATCGTGGACGCGCTGGCGGCCAAGCCGGAGCCCGTGTACGGGGTGAGCACCGGCTTCGGGGCGTTGGCGTCCCGGCACATCAGCCCGGAACTGCGGGCACAGTTGCAGCGCAACATCGTCCGTTCGCACGCCGCAGGCATGGGGCCGCGCGTCGAGCGGGAAGTCGTCCGCGCGCTCATGTTCCTGCGGCTGAAGACCGTCTGCTCCGGCCACACCGGTGTGCGGCCCGAGGTCGCGCAGACCATGGCCGACGTGCTGAACGCCGGGATCACGCCCGTCGTCCACGAGTACGGCTCCCTCGGCTGCTCCGGCGACCTCGCGCCGCTCTCCCACTGCGCGTTGACGCTCATGGGCGAGGGCGACGCCGAGGGCCCGGACGGGGTCGTACGGCCCGCCAGTGAGCTGCTCGCGGAGGCCGGTATCGCGCCCGTCGAGCTGCGCGAGAAGGAGGGCCTCGCCCTTCTCAACGGCACCGACGGCATGCTCGGCATGCTGGTCATGGCCCTCGCCGACCTCGACATGCTCTACAAGTCCGCCGACGTCACGGCCGCCCTCTCCCTGGAGGCGCTGCTCGGCACCGACAAGGTCCTCGCGCCCGAGCTGCACGCCATCCGCCCGCACCCCGGGCAGGGCGCGAGTGCCGCCAACATGCTTGCCGTGCTTGCCGGTTCGGAGCTGACCGGGCACCACCAGGACGGCGCGCCGCGCGTCCAGGACGCCTACTCGGTGCGGTGCGCCCCGCAGGTCGCCGGTGCCGGACGCGACACGATCGCGCACGCACGGCTCGTCGCCGAGCGGGAGTTGGCGTCCGCCGTCGACAACCCCGTTGTCCTGCCCGACGGTCGGGTGGAGTCCAACGGCAACTTCCATGGCGCGCCGGTGGCTTACGTCCTCGACTTCCTCGCCATCGCCATCGCGGACCTCGGCTCGATCGCCGAGCGCCGTACCGACCGGCTGCTCGACAAGAACCGTTCGCACGGGCTGCCGCCGTTCCTCGCGGACGACGCCGGTGTCGACTCCGGGCTGATGATCGCCCAGTACACGCAGGCCGCGCTGGTGAGTGAGATGAAGCGGCTGGCCGTACCGGCGTCCGCCGACTCGATCCCGTCCTCCGCGATGCAGGAGGACCACGTCTCCATGGGCTGGTCGGCCGCGCGCAAGCTGCGCACCGCCGTCGACAACCTCACCCGGATCATCGCCGTCGAGCTGTACGCGGCGACGCGCGCCGTCGAGCTGCGGGAGGGACTGGCCCCGGCGCCCGCGTCCCGGGCGGTCATCGACGCCGTACGGGCGGCGGGAGTTGAGGGCCCGGGTCCGGACCGGTTCCTGTCTCCCGACCTGGCGGCTGCGGACGCGTTCGTGCGCGGCGGGCATGTGGTGGAGGCCGTGGAGAAGGTCACCGGGCCGCTGCGGTAAGGGAGTTGGCCAACAACAGGCCGTCTTCGTAAGGCTGTCGGGGCCCGGCCGTGACAACGGCCGGGCCCCGTACGTCACTTCAGCTTGGCGGACTGCGCGGTGATCACCGCGGCCGGGACCGTGTACGCCTTGTTGGCGACGATCGCGCCGAGGTTCATCGTGTAGTACGTCGCGACGACGTTCCCGTGGCGGACGACCTCGGCGTGCACGGCGGAGGGCTTGCCGTCCGTCTCGTCCGGCTCGCCCGTCGCGGCGAACGCCACCGACTCGTCACCGGTCCCCGAGCCCTTCTCGGCGGTGATCTTGGTGAACTTCTGCTCCTCGCCGCCGGCCTTCCCCGTGAAGCCGCCGGAGCAGCCCGAGACCGCGTCGGACACGGCCTTGACGGCCTTCTCGGCGCCGTCGCCGTCGTACGACGAGAGCGCGACGATCGTGACGTCGACGCTCATGGAGTCGGTGAGGGCCTTCTCGATGTCGGCGTCACTCATGTCCTCCAGGTCGGTGGAGGCGGTGGCGGAGGGCTTCTTGTCCGCGGTGGCCATGCGGTTGGTCTCCGCAGGCGCGTCGGTCGGGGCGAGGCCGCTCATGACGTAGAGCAGGGGCTCGCACTTCGCGTCGGTCTTGATGCCGCTCCTGCCGCCGGGGATCGCCTCGCTGACCGCGGCGACCTTGTAGCCGTCGACGTCGCCCTGGGCGAGGATCAGCTTCTTCAACTCCGCGACGGTGAGCGCCTTTGCGGTGCTCTTGTCGGAACCCTTGGCGGCGTTCTCGGTGTTGCTCTTGGCGTCGTCCGAACCGCCGTCGGAGCAGCCGGTGATGAGGGCCAGCGACAGCGCGCCCACCGCGACGGTGACGCACAGCCGTATGCCCGATGATCTCTTCATGAGCGGACTATGAAGGTTGGGTCAAAGGAACGTCAAGCAGGTTAAAAGCCAAGCCGTTCCCGTCGTACCGAATACACCACGAAACCGGCGCCGAGGCCGAGGAACAGTGTGCCGCCGAAGATGTACGGCGTGGTGTTCGGGCTTCCGGTGTCGGCGAGTTGGGTGTGGTCCGAGGCGGGGGTGACATCGGTGGCGCCGTCGGTCGAGGTGACCCGTGCCTGCTGGGTGACCTGCGAGGCAGGCGTCGCCGAAGTCTCCACTCTGGCCTGGTCGGTCACCGTCGCGTTGGCGGAGGGGACGAACCAGAGGGCGCCCAGCAGGGTGCCCGCGGCGGTGGCGGTCAGCATCGTTCGGCGAGCGGTTGACACGGAATATCGATCCCCTTGTGGCGCTGGCGAATTGGCCGTGTGGAGCGATGCTAATGAACTGTGCGGGTCGCGGGAAAGTCACGGGAGCTGTGGGCCGTACGCTCCCGGCATGAGCACCCCAGAGACATCACGTTTTGTACGCCTTCGTGTCGAACTCGTTCTTGAAGTCGAGAACGAGGACGCCGTGACCAAGGCCGCGCTGGCCAAGATCGCCGACGATCCCGAGCTGCCCGGCGACGAACGCACGCACGCCGAGACCGCTGTGACGGAAGACACCGCCGAGGCGCTCGCCTATCTCGTGGACCCGTTCGACCTGGTCAGTGAGATGCCCGGGGTCGAGCTGGCCCAGGCCTCGTGGAGCAGTGAGGAGATCGACTACGACCCGGATTCGCCGGATTGGGACATCGACGAGGATGATGTCGACGGCGATGAGGAAGCAGACGGGGTGGCAGTGGTCGGCTGAGCCGTGCGCGGGACAATGTGACCCCGGGCGGCAACCGCTGCCCGGGGTTTCGTCGTCTCAACGGTTCCGCGGGCCACGGTGGGCGCGGTGGACGTGGTGTGCCCCACATGTGGGCGACAAGCGGAACGGTACGCACCAGTCGTAGCGTTGAATTCTTAAGAATTTGGTTAACCGGGACTACGTACGGGCCGGCGGAGTCAGGCCAGAGTCAACGGGGCCAGGCCGGGGTCAACGGGGTCACTCGGGATTTTCAGGTTTTTCGGCAACGATGGAGAAGCGTGTGATGACGGACAGTAAGCGGCGCAAGGGTCTTGTGGCCGCGTCCGCACTGCTCGGCGGTGTGCTCGTGCTCACGGCGTGTTCCGGCAGCGACGACAAGTCGTCCGGCAGCGACGCGAGCCAGAGTTCACAGTCCCAGGCCGACGAGGCGGCGGCGAAGAAGTCCTCCGAGGCGCAGATCAAGATCACGCCGGCGGACGGTTCGGACAACGCCTCCATCAACAACTCGGCCGCGGTGACTGTCAGCAAGGGCACGCTCACCGCCGTGACGATGACGACCGCGGACGGTACGGCCGTCGCGGGCACCATCTCCGCCGACAAGCTCAGCTGGAAGCCCAGCGCCCAGCTGGAGCGCTCGACCACGTACAAGGTCGCGGCCACGGCGAAGGACTCCGCCGGGCTCGCCGCCCACGAGAACGCCTCGTTCACCACGGTCTCCCCGGCCAACAGCTTCATAGGGAACTTCACGCCCGAGGACGGCTCCACGGTCGGCGTCGGCATGCCGGTGTCGATCAACTTCAACAAGGCGATCACGAACAAGGCCGCCGTCCAGAAGGGCATCACGGTCACCTCCACCAGCGGCCAGGAAGTCGTCTGCCACTGGTTCAACACCCAGCGCATGGACTGCCGCCCCGACGAGTACTGGAAGGAGAACTCCACCGTCACGCTGAAGCTCGCGCTCGACGGCGTGGAGGGCGCCTCCGGGGTCTACGGCGTGCAGCAGAAGACGGTCACCTTCCACATCGGCCGCAACCAGGTCTCGTACGTCGACGCGAAGACCAAGCAGATGAAGGTCGAGCAGGACGGCAAGGTCGTCAAGACCATCCCGATCTCGGCCGGTTCCCCCGAGAACACCACGTACAACGGCCAGATGGTCATGTCCGAGAAGTTCGTCCAGACCCGCATGAACGGTGCGACGGTCGGTTTCACGGATGACGACGGCAAGGGCGAGTACGACATCAAGGACGTGCCGCACGCCATCCGCCTCACCAGCTCCGGCACGTTCATCCACGGCAACTACTGGGGCTCGCCCTCGGTGTTCGGCAGTGTCAACACCAGCCACGGCTGCGTGGGCCTCCAGGACGTGAAGGGCGCGGGCGACAAGAACATGCCGGCGGCGTGGTTCTACAACAACTCGATCGTGGGCGACGTGGTCGTCATCTCCAACACCGGCGACAAGACGGTGTCTCCGGACAACGGGCTCAACGGTTGGAACATGGACTGGGCGCAGTGGAAGGCCGGGTCGGCGGTCTGACCTGACCCCACCTGACCTGTTGACTCCGGTCAACTCCGGTACGCGTGAAGGCGGTTGCCCCTGAGTGGGGGTGACCGCCTTTTCGTTGCCTGGCTCAAGTGGTCCACGGCATATGCGAGTTGCCGGTAATATCCGTCATATGACGCGCCCTCGGGTGCGCCTCCCTTGTTCCGGGTCCCGTCCCCTCGGGGCCCGGCCCGAAGTGAGGCGGCTCCGGGTACAAAAAAGGCCGCCTCCCTGAGAAAAGGGAGGCGCACCCATGGGACGTCATGCCAAGCCAAGGCTGACTCTTGTGTGTCGGCTCACCCGGCGGTTGCCGGAACCGTGGGCCAAGCACGTGAGGAGGTGGTGGCTCTGGTGGATCACCAGGTAGCCGGAGGCCCCCAGAAGGACTAGGGGCCTCCGAAGGCTCCTGAGTGAGCCTGAGCCCCTGTCACGGATACCCGCCGTGGCGGGGGCTCGTTCCTCTTCACCGACGACGATACCGGCTACGGCGTCCGCAGCAACCCCGACTCGTCAACAGGGGTCTTGAGTGCGGTGACGAACGGCGCCCAGGCGGGGCAGGAGATGGCGACGATGAGCGACGCCCAGCGCAGCGCGCTGCGCCGCTCGGAGTTCGGGTTCGTCTTCCAGTTCGGGCAGTTGGTGCCGGAGCTGACCTGCGTCGAGAACGTCGCCCTGCCGC
>NZ_JBLTJC010000489.1:0-6760 GCF_048158785.1 Streptomyces colwelliae
GGGCAGGGCCGCGCGAGGGGCGGGCGGATCCTTGAGGAGGGCGCGGAGTTCGCGGACCTCCTGTTCGAGGGCCCGGTGGCGCTGGTGGGCGTCGTAGAGGTAGCGGACCTTGGTGCGCAGGGCCCAGGGGTCGACGGGTTTCATGACGAGGTCGGCGACGCCGAGGGTGAAGGCGGCGGAGGTCATCTCGGGGTCGGGGCCGAAGCCGGTGAGGAGGAGGACGGGGATGTGCTGGGTCTGCTCCAGGCGGCGCATGTAGCGGACGACGTCCAGGCCGCTGACGCCGGGCATGCGCACGTCGAGCAGGAGGAGGCCGACCCTGCCGCGGAGCACCTGCTTGAGCGCCTCGTCGCCGCTGGTGGCGCGGGCGAGCCGGTAGCCCAGCGGGGCCAGGGCGCTCTCCAGCGCGTACAGCGTGTCCTCATGGTCGTCGACGATGAGGATCTCGGCATCCGACGGCATGGCCCGACGTCCCTCCCGCGTGGGACAACCAGCTTATGACGCAGACGATGACGGGGCGTGCCCGTCGGCTGACATGGAGTGCACAAGCGGTGCACAGCGCAGCATGGCCCCGAACTCGCCCCGCTGTCACGCCCCTTACCGGACGTGCGAGGTCAGTTCGCCGTGGGTGAACCGCCGTTCACGGCGTCCTCCGCGATGCGCTCGTGGTGGCGGATCACCTCGGCGATGATGAAATTCAGGAACTTCTCAGCGAACGCCGGGTCCAGCTTGGCGCTTTCGGCCAGCGCGCGGAGGCGTTCGATCTGGCGGGCCTCGCGGGCCGGGTCGGCGGGCGGCAGCCGGTGGGTGGCCTTGAGGAAGCCGACCTGCTGGGTGGCCTTGAAGCGTTCGGCGAGCATGTGGACGACGGCGGCGTCGATGTTGTCGATGCTGTCGCGCAGCCGGGCGAGCTCCTCGCGCACGGCGGGGTCGACGTCACCGGTTCCGTTGGTGCTGGTGGTCATGGGCGACCACCCTACGTGGCGTGCGACCACTCGATGTTCGGCCCCTATATGGCGTGCGCCTATGTGGCATGCGCCCCCTCGCTCATCGAACCCACGCGGCGTGCGGCCCCTCGATCATCGGACCCATGTGGCGTGCGGCCCCTCGATCATCGGACCCATGTGGCGTGCGGCCACTCGATCATCGGACCCATGTGGCGTGCGCCCACTCGCTCATCGGACCCACGTCGCATGCGCCCACTCGCTCATCGGACCCACGTCGCGTGCGGCACTTCGATCATCGGCCCTATGTGGCGTGCGGCCACTCGATGATCGGTGGATCGGCCGGATCGGGTACCTGGTCGCTCCAGCCGCCGGGGACGGCGCGGCCCTGCTGGGCGCGGAAGCGGACGGGTGGCATGCCGACGCGGCGGGTGAACAGGCGACTGAAGTAGGCGGGATCGTCGTAGCCGACGCGGCGGGCGACGGCGGCGACGGGGAGTTCGGTGGCGGCGAGGAGTTCCTTGGCGCGGCCCAGGCGGATGCCGAGGAGGTAGTCCTTGGGGCTGCATCCGGCGCCTTGGCGGACGGCGGCGCGCAGGGCGGCGGGGGTCATGCCGTGCCGGGTCGCGTGGTCGGCGACGGTCAGCGGCAGGCAGGCGTCCCGGGCGAGGGCCTGGAGCACCGGGTCGCCGTCGGGGGCGAGGTCGGCGCGGGCGCGGCGCAGGGCGACCAGGAGTTCGTGGACGGCGGCGCCGGTCTCCACCTCCAGGAGGGGGTTGCCGCGCCGCGCGGCGCGGGCCATGCGCCCGATGACCGCACGGGGTCCCGTCGCGTCCGAGAGGGCCACCACGGGCCGCTCCGGCTCGATGTAGCCGAGTTCGGTGTACGTCGTCGTCGCGGGCCCGGTGAAGTCGACGAACCCCTCGTCCCAGCCGCCGCCGGGGTCGGGCGCGTAGTGGTGCGGCACCCCGGGGGTGAGCCACAGCAGCGCGGGCGCGGTGACGGTCGTACGGCGGCCGTCGGGGCTCAGGTACCAGCCGCCGCCCGCGCTGATCACGACGGCGACGTGGTGGTCGAGGGTGCGGGGGCCGACGGTGGGCAGGGCGCCGTACTGGAGGCCGACGCCGAGGCAGGCGAGGCCGAGGCGGTGGTGGGCGGGTGTGGGCGTGAAGAAGCGCATCCAGGTGTGGTACATCGGCGCCCCTCCCCCTCTCCGATCTCTCCCGCGTTCCATCCGTCCAACCACCGGTGATCTTTGTCCATGGACGTGATCGGCGCCAAGGGGTGAGAGTCGTCGGTATGAGTGAGTTCACGGTGGGCGACAGGGACTTTCTGCTGGACGGGCGGCCGGTGCGGCTGTTGTCCGGGGCGCTGCACTACTTCCGGGTGCACGAGGCGAGCTGGGGGCACCGGCTGGCGATGCTGCGGGCGATGGGCCTCAACTGCGTGGAGACGTACGTCCCGTGGAACCTGCACGAGCCGGCGCCGGGCGACTTCCGGGACGTACAGGCGCTGGGCAGGTTCCTGGACGCGGCGCGGGAGGCGGGCCTGTGGGCGATCGTGCGCCCGGGGCCGTACATCTGCGCGGAGTGGGAGAACGGCGGGCTGCCGCACTGGCTGACGGGCGAACTGGGGGCACGCGCGCGTACGCGTGACGAACGCTTCCTGGGTCACCTGGGGCGCTGGTTCCGCCGACTGCTGCACGAGGTCGTGCCCCGCCAAATCGACCGCGGCGGCCCGGTGATCATGGTGCAGATCGAGAACGAGTACGGCAGCTACGGCTCCGACGCGGTGTACCTACGGCGCGTGGAGGAGCTGTTGTGCGACGAGGGCGTCACCGTCCCGCTGTTCACCTCGGACGGTCCCGAGGACTTCATGCTGAGCGGCGGCTCGGTCCCCGGTGTCCTCGCGACGGTGAATTTCGGGTCCCACGCGCGCGAGGCCTTCGAAGCGCTGCGCCGGCATCGCCCCGAAGGGCCGCTGATGTGCGCGGAGTTCTGGTGCGGCTGGTTCGACCACTGGGGCGGCGAGCATGTCGTACGCGATGCCGAGGACGCGGCGGACGCGCTGCGGGAGATCCTGGAGTGCGGCGCGTCGGTCAACCTCTACATGGCGCACGGCGGCACCAACTTCGCCGGCTGGGCGGGCGCCAACCGGGGCGGCGGCGCCCTGCACGAGGGCCCGTTGGAGCCCGACGTGACGTCGTACGACTACGACGCGCCGATCGACGAGTACGGGCGCCCCACGGACAAGTTCTGGCGCTTCCGCGAGGTGCTGGCCGCGTACGCGGACGGCCCGCTGCCCGAACTGCCGCCCGCACCCGCGCCGTTGGGCGCCCCGGCCGAGGTGAGCCTGACGGGCTGGGCGCCCCTGGCCGACGTACTGGAGGCACGCGGTGGGCCGGAGACGGAGGGCCCGGTGCCGCCGACCTTCGAGGAACTGGACGTGGACCGCGGAATCGTCCGCTACGAAGTGACCGTTCCGGGACCGCGCGCACCGTATCCGCTGATCGCGCGCGGGCTGCGGGACTTGGCTGTGGTGTACGTCGACGGGGAGCGGGCCGGGGTCCTCATGGAGGGCGACGAGCAGCTCAAGGAGCCCGTCGCGGGGCACGCGCGCGTGGAGCTGTGGGTGGAGTCCCTGGGGAGGGTCAATTACGGGCCGCGGCTCGGGGAGGCGAAGGGGATCACCGGGGGGCTGTTGCACGAACGGCAGTACCTGCACGACGTACGCGCGCGTGGGCTGCGGTTGGACGCGCTGGACGACATCGAGGGGGTTCCGTTGCGGGAGGTGCGCGAGGTGCGGGAGCTGTCCTCGGACGGCTCCCCCGGGCTGTACCGCGGCACCGTCGAGGTGCGCGGCGCCGGGGACGCCCTGCTCGAACTGCCGGGCTGGACGCGGGGGTTCGTGTGGGTCAACGGGTTCAATCTGGGGCGGTACTGGTCGGCGGGACCGCAACGGGAGTTGTACGTCCCCGGTGCCGTCCTGCGGGAGGGTGTGAACGAGGTGTGGGTGCTGGAGCTTCAAGAGGCGCCGCCCCCTTCGGAATTCGCCCTCGCGCTGAAGGGTCTCTAGAGGACTGCTGAAGGGTCTGTAGAGGGCCGAGGGATCATCGGGCGACGGGTACGGACCCGATCTCGACCACCCGCGCCCAGTCGGGCGGTGTGTCCGGCACGTAGTCGGGGTCGTCCTCGGCGTACTCCCCGGTCTCGTACCGGCGTGGGAAGAGCCCGACCACCGTCCGGCACGGGGGTCGGGTGTCCGGCCAGCTGGTCTGGCCGTCGGTGAGGACCACGACCGCGTCGGGCCGGGGCTGGGTGCTCAGCGCCTTGGCGAAGCCGGTGCGCAGGTCCGTACCGCCGCCGCCCAGCAGGGGAATGCCCTCGGCGCGGCACAACGGGTGCGCGACCTGGGCCGCCGCGTCGCACGGCACCACGGTGACCAGGTCGCGGCGGCCGCCCACCGCCCTTGCGATCGCGGCGACTTCGAGGAGCGCGCTGCCCAACTCGGCGTCGCTGACCGACCCGGAGGTGTCGATGACCACGCACACCCGGGGCGGTCGGCGGCGCAGGCTCGGCAGCACGACGCCGGGCAGCGACACCGAACGGCGCGAGGGCCTGCCGTAGACGTAGTCCTCGCCCGCGCCGGGAGCGGAGACCGCCGAGCGGACCGCCGCGCCCAGCAACTGCCGCCAGGGCTGCGGCGGATGGAACGCCTCCTCCGCCCACCGCCGCCATCCGCTGGGGGCGCTGCCGGGGCGGCCGGTGATGCCCTGCGCGACCCGGAAGCGGACGGCGTCGCGCTGCTGCTCGCTGAGCCCGTGCGCACCGTCCGCGCCCAGGTCCCACTCCCGGTCCAGCCCGTCGGCGCCGCTGCCGCAGTCCAGCCACGCCAACTCCTGGATGCGCGGCCCGAGTTGGAACCAGCGCAGGTAGTCCTCCATCAGGTTCCCGACGGGCAGCCCCAACGCCCCCGGCAGGACCGCGCCTTGGGGAACGACCAGGCCGTCGCCGAACACGTCGTCGTTGATCTCGAAGTCGGCGGCGATGTTCATCCGCAACCGCTCCCCCGGGCCGGTCAGTCCGCGCTCGCGGGCGACCCGGTCGCTGCGGCCGTGGTGGTCGCGGAGCAGGTGCGACACCTCGTGGACCCAGACGCCGGCCAGGTCCTCGACCGTCGTCCGGTCCACGAAACCCGGCGAGACGTAGCAGCGCCAGTGCCGGTCGACGGCCATCGTCGGCACGTGCCGCGACGCGACCGTGTGGAGCGCGAACAGGGCCGTGGCGAGGTAGGGGCGGGCCCGGGCGGCGTAGAGGCGGGCGGCGAAGAGCTTGTCGAGATCGAGGGCGAGGGCGAGATCGGGGCCGGTGCCGGGGCCGGGGCCGGTGGCCGTGTCCGCGGTCATCGGCGGGCCTTCGTCGCCTCGGCGGCGCGGTCCGCCCGCTGCGAGAGGGTGACGACTCCGGCGAGTCGCTCGATGGACGCGGGCACGTCCCAGTCCTCGCGGCGCAGCGAGGCGAGGGTGGTCGCGGGGACGACGACCAGGTCCGGGGCGCCGGTCTCCAACGCGCGCACCAGCAGCGCCCAGGCCGCGTCCCAGCGGGCCCGGTCGGGACGGTTGCGGACGGCGGCCACCACACCGTCGAGCACGGCCTGGCGCAGATCCCCGCGCGCGGGCAGCTCACCGGCCGTCGGATCGGCGAGGAAGATCTCGGGGTCGGGAAGGTCCATACGGTCCACACTCGCGAGCAGTTCGAGTCCGGGACCGTCCCCCACCGTGCCCCTGACCAGCAGGGACAGCACCTCCCGCGAGGAACGGGCCGCCGTCGCGAACGCGATCAGGCTCATCGCCATCTCCCAGCTCCGGGGCGACGGCCAGGCGCCGCCGCGCCGCGTCTCGTTGCTGGGCAGTTGGTGGACGAGCTTGGGGCGCCCGGTGAGCAGCCCGCACACCGCGCGGCGCGCGAAGTCCACGGCCTCGGGCAGCTGCTCCGGGTCTAGCCGGGGCAGGGTCGCCCGGGGCCAGGTGCCACCGAGTCCGCGTACGACGACCTCGTGGTCGTGGGTCCACTGAAGGTGCACGAAGCGGTTGGCCAGCGGCGGGCTCAACTCCCAGCCGTCGGCCGCCGAGGACCGCGGATTGGCGGCGGCCACGATCCGCACCCCGGACGGCAGCCGCAGGGCGCCGATCCGCCGCTCCAGCACCAGCCGCAGCAGCGCGGCCTGCACGGCGGGCGGCGCGGTGGACAACTCGTCCAGGAACAACAGCCCCCGGCCCGCCCGTACGAGCCGTACGGCCCAGTCCGGCGGGGCCATCGGGACGCCCTGCTCGGCGGGATCGTCGCCCACGACGGGCAGCCCGGAGAAGTCGGACGGCTCGTGCACGCTGGCGATCACCGTGGTCAACGGCAGGTCCAGGGCGGCGGCGAGCTGCGTGAGCGCGGCCGTCTTGCCGATACCCGGCTCGCCCCACAGCAGCACGGGGAGGTCGGCGGCGACGGCCAGGGTCAGGGCCTCCAGTTGGGTGTCGGGGCGAGGTTCGGTGGTGGTGTCACGCAGGAGGGTCAACAAGTCCTCGGCTACGTCGAGTTGGGCGGGTGAGGCGCCTTCTCGCTCCTTGCCGTACTGCACGGCCTTGTCGAGCGAGGCCCGGCCGATGGCGCGGATGACGGGCGTGAACCGCATGCCGACCGATCCCCGGAAACCCACCCGCTGCGCGCCATGCACAAGGCGCTCGGCCGCGTCGGTCGCGGACGCCGTGGCGCTCGGAGTCGCGGTGTCGGTCGAACCGGTCTCCGTACCGGTGTCGGTTCCGC
>NZ_JBLTJC010000490.1:0-6754 GCF_048158785.1 Streptomyces colwelliae
CCTGTACGCCGACGCCCGCGTGACCCGCATCTACGGCGGCACCAGCGAGGTCATGAAGCTCATCATCAGCAAGTCCCCACCGGGCTTACCGGGCGTTCCGACGTCGACGCACACGTCCACGTCGGAGCAGTGGCCGGCGCCGCGTTGATGAAGGAGCCGGCGCAGCCGGTCGCCGGCGGCCGACACGGCCTCGTCGGTGGTGTTCAGCAGTGCCCGTACGGTCGACAGCAGGGACGTGGCGTCCGGCCAGCGCTGCGCGTCCCGGGCGGCCTGCGCCTCCTTCAGCTTCAGCTCGGCCTGCCGTACGTTCTCGCCGGCCTGCTGCGGCACCTGCTGGAGGTCCTGCCAGCAGGCGGCGGAGAAGCGCCGCCGCAGCTCGCTGAGCACCGGGTCGACCTGACCGGCGCGGGTGGTGAGCGCCTGGGCGCGGGTGCGCAGGGAGACGAGCCGGTGGTCGATCTCGGCGGCCCGCTCGGGCAGCCCGTCGGCCTGGGCCCGGATGGCCTCCGCCTCCCGGGCGACCCGCGTCGCCCGCTCCAGCGTCTGCGGTACGCCGTGCTGTCCGGCGCCCTGGTTCAGCTTCGTCAGCTCCGGCCCGAGCGTGGCGAGCCGGGCGGCGAGGTCGTCGGCACGCAGCCCGGATGCCCGTACGGCGTCCAAGGCGTTCGAGGCGGCGAGCAGCGACTGCCGGGCGCGCTCGACGGCGGGCGCCAGCAGGGCCAACTGCGTCTCGGCCTTGCCGAGCAGCGGACCGAGCCCGCTCTCGAACCGGTCCAGTTCCTGCTTGACCTGGCCCAACTGGTCCTTGGCGGCGGTCAGTTCGGTGCGGGCGCGGTTCGCCGCGGCGGCCTCCAGGTCGTCGCGGTCGAGGTCGTGCGCGTCGACGGCGTTGATGTACCGGCCGCTGGCCTCGTCGATGCGTCGCCCGAGGGCCTCGAAGTCGGTGACCGCGCGGCGGGCGGCCGGCGAGTCGTCGACCGCGGTGATGGTGTCTATCGAGATCCGCAGATCCCGCTGGGCGGTGTCCAGCTCGTAGAACGCGGCCGCCGCGGCATCCTTCGCCGCCTGCGCCTCGGCCCGCTGACTCTCCGCCCGCCCGCCGAACCAGCGCCGGGTGCCGCCGCCGGCGAAGGCGGCGGGGAGGGCGAGCACACCGACGAGCAGCGGGAGGCTCATCACCGCGAGGGTGTCGAGGGCGGCACGGGCGGCGGAACCGCGCCGGGGCCGTGTGAGCGGCGAATACGGCTGCGCTGGTGTCGCCGTCACATCCCTCTCCCGTGTTGTCTGTCCTGACCGCTGTCATTCTCCCACCGGTAGAGGACGAACACACGGGCCGGTCAGTTCGCGTTCCGCACCGTGACTTTCCCGTCGCCGGTGTGGGCGCTCACCACATGAGAACTGGACGAGTCCCGGGGCACGGACACATCCACCGATCCGTCCCCGGTCTTGGTGGTCACCCGGTACCCGGTGCCGCCGCTCTTGGGCAGCGCGATCGTCACGGACCCGTCGCCACTGCGGGCCTCCACCAGGTCCGGTACGGCCCCGAGTTCGAGACGCACGGACCCGTCACCGGTGGTCGCGTGCACCGTCCGGGACGACACCTCGGCGCGCACGGACCCGTCCCCGCTGTGCAGGGTCAGCGGCCCGGTGGAGTCCGTCACGTGCACGGACCCGTCGTGCGTACGCACACTCAGCGCGTCCGCGAACCCCCGCGCCCGCACGCTCCCGTCCCCGTCCTCCACGTTCACGGCGACCCCGCGCGGCACCTCGATCCGGTGCTTGACCGAACAGTCGGCGATCACCCCGGAGCACTTCGTCCGCAGCACCAGCCGGTCGCCGTCCATCGCCCAGCTCACCTCGGGATCCGAACCGATCGCGACGCTGCCCTGCCACCACCGGGTGACCTCGATCTTCCCCGCCGGGTTCGAGTCCGCGGCGACGATCTCGAGCGCCGAGTCATCGGAGTCGACGGTGAGGGTACGGCCGGTCAGCGCGAAGGTGCGGTGATCGGGGTGCTTGTCGTCCCCGGAGGAGGCACCGCAGGCGGTGGCGGTGAGGAGGAGCAGGGCGAGGGTGGTGGCGGCGGTGAGGGTACGGGTGGTGCGGGCACGGCTGTGGCTGTGGCCATGGGTGCGGGTGCGGGTGCGGGTGCGGGTGCCGGTGCGGGTCACGGTGATTTCCCCCTGGGACGGACGCGGAGTCCTTGTGACTCCTACGGCGCCCTTCGACCGTAGGGAGCGGCGCGCGGCGGGGGCATCCGGCGCGCTCCCGGACTCGGGGTGGGGAAAACCCCCGAGATTTCTCCGTGGGGATACGGGTTTGCAGGACAGGCCCCCCGGCAATGTAGGCTGTCGACTCGTCCTGGGCGCGTAGCTCAGGGGTAGAGCGTCGCCCTTACAAGGCGAATGTCGGCGGTTCGAAACCGTCCGCGCCCACCAGGATAAGTAGCGGGTCAGAGGCCTTCCGGGGAGATCTCCGGGAGGCCTCTTTCGTTGAGGATGCGCCGTACGGCCGGTCGCAGTCCGTCGTCCCGTCCCGGGGTGACGAGGATGCCGGGGATTCCGAGGGCCTGGGCGCCGGCGATGTCGGCCACCGGGTTGTCGCCGACCATCCAGACCCGCTCGGGACGCCCGGCCCGGTCCAGCGCCGCCTCGAAGATCCGGGGGTGCGGCTTCTCCCAGCCGACGAGCGCGGAGTTGACGACGGCCGCGAAGTGCCGGTCGAGCCCGAGATCGCGGAGCAGGCCGTCCAGTTCCGGCACATGGTTGCTGACGATGACGTGGAGCCAGCCGGCCTCGGCCAGTTCCTCCAGCGCGGCGAGGCTGTCGGGGAAGACGGTCCAACGGCTCACGTCGGTGTAGTGAGCCCGCACCCTGCCTGCGGCGAGGGCGGCCCGCCGATCATCGACGCCCGCGCCGACATACGCCTTCACGAAGAGCGGCTGAAGAGCGTCCCACCACGCGTCGGGGCTGTTCAGGTCAGGATGCCCGGTCTCCGGCCGATGCCAGGGAAAACCGTCCCGCAGCCCGGGCCTCACATCGGCGGCGACCACACCCTGCCCGGGCGCGACCTCGTCCAGCGCCTCCACCAGACTCCCGCGCCACCTGCCGTCCCGGAACGCCAGGGTTCCGTCGAAGTCCCACAGCACGACGCTTCCAGTCACATGCGCCATCCTACGGAGCGTGTCACCCAGGTCTTGCAGATGGCTAGCTCGTCCCGCCGTTGAGCAGGTCGGCGTAACTGCGGGCCTGGTTCGCGGCGTTGTGGTGCCAGGTGGACTGGGTGTGGTGTTCGTCCGCCAACGAGGGTTCCGCGGTGGTGAGTTCGTCGTAGATGGCGGCTATCTCGTCGTGGACCGCGGCGATCGCGAGCCGGTTGGCGCGTACCGCGTCCGCGTGGCCGCGGTGGGTCTCGATCAGGAGCGGGTCGTCTCCGATGGGGGCGGAGGTCGGGCCGTGGGCGTGCAAGTCGCCGTATTCGTCGTTGAGTTCGGTGGCGCGCGCGTCCAGGTCCGTGCGGCGGACGTGGAGGGCGGAGCCGCGGGCGCGCAGGCTGGCCTCGTAGGCGTGGGAGCCGGGGAAGCGGATCGCGTCCAGGCCCGAGGTGACCGCGTGCGGTCGGTCGGGGCGCAGCCTGGCGTAGCGGGCGTCCGCCTCGGCCGCCACCTCCAGCGTCTTCAGTTCCGGCGGCAGGGCGCTGCGCCCGATGGCCGCCCAGCCGTGGACGTCGCTGTACCACTTCTCGTGGGCGGACTGCCGGGTGATGCCGGCGGCGTCACCGATCTGGTTCCACGTGGTGCCGCGTTCGCGCTCGGCGACCACCGCCTCCCGTACGACGTCGTCCATACGACGCTGGAGCTTCAGGGCGGTTCGGAGCAGGTCGCCCGGCGCGGGGTCCGGCTCGACCGGTACGGCATCCAGTACCGCGTCAGCCAATTGACGGAGCGTCAGGGCCAGGGCCACGCGTGACTCGTCGCGCGGCGACAGCCTGTGGAGCTCGGGCGAGGCCGGTACGGAGGACGCGTCTTCGGCATCGGTCATGCCGTCAGGCTAACCCTGACATTTCCTTTGCGGGGTGGGGAGTTGATGCCGTGCGGGGCGATCGCGTCGGCCATTCGGTCCGGCGGTGTCGCGGTTTCCGGGGACGCTGGGCAGGATGGGTTCATGAGTAGACCTCGCACTGGACCTGGCGCCGCCGCAACCGGCTCCGTGTTGTCCCTCTGGTCGAAGGACTCGGTGTTGTCGATCGGCTCGGTGGGGTCGGTGCTGTCCATCGGGTCCGTCGGGTCGAGCCTGTCCGTCGGGTCGATCGGGAGCGCGCTGTCGGTCGGGTCGATCGGCTCGGCCCTGTCGTTGGTCTCGGCCGGGTCGTGGCTGAGCACGGGGTCCGTGCTGTCCGCGCAGTCGCGGTGGTCGGTGCTGTCGTGGCGGTCGACGCGGGGTTTCCGGGCCGTCGGTGTCGGTGTCGGTGCCGTGGGGGCTGTGACGGCTGTGACAGCTGTGATGGTCCTGGTGGTGGCCCAACGGGCGCTGCGAAAGCCGTAGTTGGGGGCCGCAGAGCTTCCCGTACCTGCCTGTGATCGCCGCCTCGCGGTGGCTCCGACGATCCAAGGCTGACGTCGACTCGTGTCGCCCTGATCGCCTCAGGTCTTCTCAGGCGCCCTTGTCGTCCGCCGCGTCCGGCGGCTCATGGGCGTGCTTCAGCCGCATCCGGCCCTCCACGCGGTCCGTCGCCGCGACCTCCGTCCAGAAACGGTGGCCGCTGACGAAGACCGCGAGCTCGTGCTCCCGCTGCCGGAGCTTCTCCACCTCGGCCTGTTCGTCGGGCGTCCAGCCGGGTGACGCGGGGCGCTCCACCTTGCGCCAGCCGCCCACGTCGCTGAACCCCTCCAGGGGCTCGACCGACCAGGGCAGCCGCTTCAGCAGGGCCGACAGCTCTGCCCGGACCTGATGCAGCTCCTCCTGACCGGCGAGGAGGTCACTCGGGAAGTCATAGGTCGTAGCCACGCGCTAATGCTACGCCTGTTCGAATTTGGGTCGCGAGTTCCTTGGGGGACTTCACACGATCGGGTTCGGAAGTTGTTGCTACGGTCGCCGGATGGAGCGCTGGGACGAGGGCGGCGTACGCGCTCGGATACGGGAGCTGGCGGCGCGGGACCCTGACCGGTCGCGCTTCGGCGCGGATGCGCACCGGTACGAGCTGGCGCCCGCGCTGCCGGAGGCGGAGGTCGGGGCGTTCGAGGCGACCCATGGCATCGATCTGCCGGCGGAGTACCGGTCCTTCGTCACGGGGGTGGGTGACGGGCCTGCCGGTCCCGGCCACGGGTTGATGCCGTTGACCGTCCCTCGCGCGGAGGCCGGCGAGGAGTGGGCCGTGGACGACGAGTGGGAAGAGGACCGGCTGCCGGGCCGGCTCGCCGAACCCTTCCCCCTCGCCGAACCCCTTCCCGGCCGTATCGGGCCATCGGTCCTTGGGCTGACCCGCGGCACGCTCATGCTGGCCGAAGAGGGCTGCGGCATCTACGTCAGGCTGATCCTGAACGGCCCGCGAAGGGGCGAGGTCTGGCAGATCGACCCGGAGTGGGGCGGCTTCGTCCCGGTGGGCCCGGACTTTCGCACCTGGTACACCCAGTGGCTGCGGCGCCCCTGAACGCCCCGCTCGCCGGGGAGTCGGAACGGCGGGCGCCCGCCGCCGCGTACGTGCCGCTGATCGTGGACGGGCCGGAGCTGACGAAGTCGGATGTCAGTGGGGGCACCTAGTGTGCTCGGCATGGACGTGGAACTCGTACGGCTTCAGCCCTGGAGTGAAGGTGACTTCTGGTTGCTGGAGCGGAACAACAGCCTTGAGATGACCGCACACTTGGGGGGTCCCGAGAGCGCGGCGCAGCTCGATGCCCGGCATCGGCGGTATGTCGGGCTGGAGCGGGGGTGCATGTACCGGGTCGAGTTGGCGGGGAGCGGGGAGACCGTCGGGTCGATCGGGTTCTGGGAGCGGGAGTGGCGGGGCGAGTCGGTGTGGGAGACCGGGTGGGGTGTCCTGCCCGAGTTTCAGGGGCGCGGGCTCGCCGCCCGGGCCGCCCGCGCCGTTGCCGTGGAGGCGCGGGTCGCCGGGTGGCACCGGTATCTGCACGCCTTTCCGAGCGTCGGTCATCCCGCGTCCAACTCGGTGTGCCGCAAAGCCGGGTTCACCCTGCTCGGTGAGGTGGAGTTCGAGTACCCCAAGGGGCACTGGATCACCTCCAACGACTGGCGGGTCGACCTCCACGGGTGACCCGCCGGCCGTTTGACGGGGACCCGTCCGTCAGTTGGCGGTCTGGGTCTCCAACTCCCTTACCAGCCTTGCCGTTACCGGCACCGTGATGCCCTGCCGCTGCGCCGCCCGCAGCAACGCCCCGCCGATCGCGTCCAGTTCGAGCGGGCGGCCCGCCTCCGAGTCGCGCTGCATCGACGACTTGGTCTGCGGAGGGAACGTGTCGTAGCGGGCCAGTGCGCCCGCCGCGTCCGACGGGCCGCCGTACGAGCGGCTCACCGCCGCCGTCTCCTCCAGCAGGGCTGTCAACTCCTCGCGGTGGCGCGTGCGTACGTCGCCCAGGGGGAGGGCGTAGCGGGTGGTGAGGAGGGCGAGGGGGGCCAGGAATGTCATCTTGGCCCAGAGTGCGGCCGTTTCGTCGGGCAGGACTTGGGTCTTGGGGCCGGCCGCGCGCAGGGCTGCCGCCAGTGTGTCCAGGCGGTCGCGGGGGACCGTGTCGCCCGTC
>NZ_JBLTJC010000491.1:0-6704 GCF_048158785.1 Streptomyces colwelliae
CCGCTCCCCCACCCCCCACCAATCTCAAACGAATCGTCGCCGCCAGCCTCATCGGCACCACCATCGAGTGGTACGACTTCTTCCTCTACGGCTCCGCGGCCGCGCTCGTCTTCAACAAACTGTTCTTCCCGGACTCCGACCCGCTCGTCGGCACCCTGCTCTCCTTCCTGACCTACGCCGTGGGTTTCGCGGCCCGTCCGCTCGGCGCCCTCGTCTTCGGGCACTACGGCGACCGGCTCGGCCGCAAGAAGCTGCTGGTGCTGAGCCTGCTGCTGATGGGCGGGGCGACCTTCGCGATCGGGCTGCTGCCGACCCACGCGACCGTGGGCGCGGCGGCGCCGGTCCTGCTCACCGCGCTGCGCCTGGTGCAGGGCTTCGCACTCGGCGGCGAGTGGGGCGGAGCGGTCCTGCTCGTCTCGGAGCACGGGGACGCCCGCCGGCGCGGCTTCTGGGCGTCGTGGCCCCAAACCGGCGCGCCCGCAGGGCAGTTGCTCGCGACGGGAGTGCTGTCCCTGCTCACCGCCGTCCTGTCGGACGAGGCCTTCGGCAACTGGGGCTGGCGCATCCCGTTCCTGCTCTCCGGTGTCCTGGTCGCCATAGGTTTGTGGATTCGTCTCTCTGTCGATGAATCCCCGGTGTTCCAGGAGGCGTTGGCACAGGCGCAGGCCCGCAAGACCGCCGCCCGGGCAACGTCCCGCGGCACCGACCCCGAGCAACTCCCGCTCGTCTCCGTGCTGCGCCACCACTGGCGCGACATCCTCGTCGCGATGGGCGCACGCATGGCGGAGAACATCAGCTACTACGTGATCACCGCCTTCATCCTCGTCTACGCCACCACCTCGGCCGGTGTCTCCCGGCAGACGGCGCTGAACTCCGTACTGATCGCCTCCGCCGTGCACTTCGCCGTCATCCCGGCCTGGGGCGCGCTGTCGGACCGGGTCGGACGCCGGCCCGTGTATCTGCTGGGTGCGGTGGGCATCGGGCTGTGGATGTTCCCGTTCTTCGCGCTGATCGACACCGGAGGCTTCGGCAACCTGGTCCTCGCCGTGACCATCGGCCTGGTCCTGCACGGCGCCATGTACGCACCCCAGGCCGCCTTCTTCTCCGAGATGTTCGCGACCCGGATGCGCTACTCCGGCGCTTCCATCGGCGCCCAGTTCGCCTCGGTCGCGGCGGGCGCCCCGGCCCCGCTGATCGCCACCGCCCTGCTGGCCGACTACGACAGCTCGACCCCGATCGCCCTCTACGTGATCGCGGCGGTGGTCCTGACCCTGATCGCGGTGGGCGTGGCCAAGGAGACCCGGCACCGCGACCTGACCGAGATCGAGCCCGCCACCGGCGACCGGCCCGCGACCGCCGCGGCGACAGACACAGGGGACGCGCCGCACGCCACGGACGCCGCGGGCACGGCGGACGCCCGCACCGCCTGATCCGCACGAGCGGCCCACGGCCCGCCGGCCCTCGTACACCCCGCGCCTACGAGGGTCACCGCCCCACCGGAGTCGCCAACCGCCGCAGTCTCAGGGCGAGTTGGATCTCCAACGCGCGTCCCGGTTCCTGCCAGTCCTCGCCGAGGAGCCGGCCCACGCGCTCCAGCCGCTGGGCGACGGTGTTGACGTGGACGTGCAGGTCGTCCTTCGTCCGGGCCGGGCTCATGCCGCAGGCGAAGTAGGCATCGAGGGTGCGTAGCAGATCCGTGCCGCGCCGCTCGTCGTAGCGCACGAGCTGCCCGATGGTCCGCTCGACGAAGCCTCCGACGTCCCGGTCCCCGGCGAGGAGCAGTCCGAGGAAGCCGAAGTCCTCGGCGGCGGCGCCGTCTCCGGTACGGCCCAGCAACCGCAGGGCGTCGAGGCAGCGGCGGCCTTCCTCGTAGGCGGCGACCACGGCGTCGGGCCGGGCGGCGGGTTTCCCGACGGGGGCGGAGGCGCCGACGGTGACCGCTTCGTGGACCGCCGCTGCCAGGTGGGCGGCGGTGCGCCGGGCCAGGTCCGTAGCGGTGTCGCCGGGGTCGAGGGGCAGCAGCAGAACCGTGCCACCGTCGCGGGCGGCGGCCAGGCCGTGCCGGGTACCGGCGAGGTGCGAGGCGGCGGACCACAGGCGTCTGCGGGCGGCGGCCTCCTGGTCGGCGTCGGCTGCGGTGCCGTCGAGCCGGGCGGCGAGGACGACATGGGTGGCGTCCAGGTCGGCGTCCAGCCTGGACGCACGCTCCCGCAGCAGGCGCGGGTCACGGTCACGGGCGTCGAGCAGGTCGTCCAACAGCTCGCCGCGCACGCGCTGTTCGGCCTCGGCGGCCGACCGCCGGGCGAGCAGCAGCAGGGAGGTGACCATGGCGGCGCGCTCCAGGGTGCGCTGGTCGACGGGGTCGAGGCCGGGGTGGCCGCGCAGCACGAGCGCGCCGAGCAGTTCGCCGCCGGCGGCCACTGCGGCGATCCAGTCGTCCCGATGCCGTACCGCGTGCCCTTCGACGCGGGACTTCTCCAGCGCTCTCGTGGGTGTGGCGTCGGTCTCGGTGAACTCGACGACTCCGTCGAGGACTTGGGAGACCGCGGCGGCGACGTCGTGGACCCCGCCGCCGCGCAGGACGAGTTCGGCGAGCCGGTCGTGGACGTCGGAGGCGCGCTCGATGACTCCGCTGCGGTCCTGGATGATCTCGTTGGCACGCTCCAGGCCGGCGAGGGCCGAGCGGGTCTCGGTGAGCAGGTTCGCGGTGTCGATGGCGGCCGCGGCGAGCGCGGCGAAGGAGCCGAGCAGGGCGATCTGCTCCCGCTCGAAGACCCGCGCCCGCCGGTCCGCCGCGAACAGCACCCCGATGACGCGGTGCCCGAGCATCAACGGCACCCCGAGGATCGCCACCAGCCCCTCGTCCCGCACCCCGGAGTCGATGGTGAGGGTGTGCTGGAAACGGTCGTCCTTGAAGTAGTCGTCGGTGACGTACGGCCGTGCCGTCTGGGCCACGAGTCCGCCGAGCCCCTCCCCCATGCCCAGCCGCAACTGCTGGAAGCGGGCCGCGACCGACCCCTCGGTCACCCGCATGTAAGTGTCGCCCCTGGCCGGGTCGTTGAGGCTGAGGTAGGCGATGTCGGTGCCGAGCAGCGACCGGGCGCGCTGGACGATCGCCTGCAGCACGGCGTCCAGGTCGCGCAGTCCGGCGAGGTCGTGGGCCGTCTCGAAGAGCGCGGACAGCTCGGCCTCGCGCCGTCGGCGTCCCTCCAGCTCCGAACGCACGCGCAGCGCGAGCACCTTGGCGTGTTCCAGCCCGGCGATCGCCTCGGCCGGTCTTCCGTCGGCGCGGGCGAGCAGCACCGGCTGCTCATAGGCGTCGGCGGAGGCGCCCCGGGCCAGCAGCTCGAGGAACGGCGTCTCGGCACTGCTCGGTCGCGCTGCGGCACCGGTGACGGTGGCGGAACGCTCGGCGGACTGCACGTGATCGCTGGACATGCTCACAGGATTCCCCATCGCCGGGCCGGCCGGTCAGGCCTGTGGAAAACTCGCAAATCGCCTGCGCACCAGGTGCTTCAGTGCGCGGTCCACCCGCCGTCCAGCACGAGCGAGGTGCCGGTGACGAAGGACGTGTGCGGGCCGCACAGATAGGCGACGGCCTCGGCGACCTCCTCCGGCTCGATGAGCCGTTTGACCGCGCTGTCCTTCAGGAGCACCTCGGTCAGCACGCGCTCCTCGGGGATGCCGTGCGCCCGTGCCTGGTCGGTGAGCTGTCGCTCGACCAGGGGGGTGCGCACATAGGCGGGGTTCACACAGTTCGAGGTGACGCCATGGGGTGCGCCTTCCAGGGCGGCGGTCTTGGAGAGCCCCTCCAGACCGTGTTTGGCAGCCACATACGCGGACTTGAAGGCGGAGGCGCGCAGCCCATGGACGGAGGACACATTGACGATCCGCCCCCAGCCCTGCCCGTACATATGGGGCAGGGCCCCGCGGATGAGCCGGAAGGGCGCCTCCAGCATCACGGTGAGCACCGTGTGGAAGACGTCGGGCGGGAACTCCTCGATGGGGCGCACCAGTTGCAGCCCCGCGTTGTTCACCAGGACGTCCGTGCCGGCGGCGGCGTGCTCGGCGGCGTCCAGGTCGGTGAGGTCGAGGACGTGCGGCTCGACGGTGCCCGCGAGGTCCCGCGCCTGCTCAACCAGCTCCGTCAGTCCCGGGGCGTCCAGGTCGACCGCTCTGACCTTCGCCCCGGCGGCCGCCAGCCGCAGCGTGCAGGCACGGCCGATACCGCCGGCCGCACCGGTGACCAGGGCGGTACGGCCGCCGAGGCCGAGGAGGCTCGCGTGGGGTCCCGGAAGGGTGTTGGGCACGGTCATGTGGGGAGCCTAGGCAGCGCCCCCGCCCCACCACATATGGGCAGAGCACATACTTCAGTCAGAACTCGTAGTGTCAAACCATGTGGGTGCATCAGCCAGGGTCTGCTTGATCCGGAACAGCTGGTGATCGCTGAGCTCGGGCAGCGCGTCCAGCTCGAACCAGCCGACCTCCAGCGACTCGTCGTCGTTCACGGCCGCTTCCCCACCCACCGCCCGGCACTGCAACGTGATGTCCATGAACTGGCAGGCGTCACCGTTGGGATAACTGATCGGTCCCCCGGCCATCACCATGACGACCCGCTCCGCGACGCACTCGACGGCCGTCTCCTCGAACACCTCGCGCACCGCGCACACCGCGGGCTGCTCACCGGGCTCAGGAATGCCGGAGGGCAACGCCCACTCGTGGTTGTCCGCCCGCTTGCCCAACAGGACGCGACCCGCGTCGTCGAAGACGACGGCGCTGACCCCGGGAAGCCAGAGCAGTTGATGCCCCGCGGAGGCCCGGATCGTACGGATGAAATCAGGAGTAGCCATGCACCGACCCTAACGGGACGATCCATGGCCACTCCACGAACTGCCGTGCGCACGGCAGGCGTACAGCAGGCGTACGGCTACACGTCGCCCGCGCGCCGCCCGCGCACACCGGCGGCGACCGCCCAGCCGAGGCCGACCGCGGCGATGAGCACCAGGGCCATCTCGGGCAGGATGCCGAGCTTCGTGGCCGGGGTCTCCGAGGAGCGCAGCGGCACCTTCTGGACCAGGGAGTCGGCGACGAACATGCCGGTCTTCTGGGTGATCTTCCCGTCCGGCATGATGATCGCGCTGACGCCGCTGGTCACCGGGACGGTGACGGTACGGCTGTGCTCGACCGCGCGGACCCGGGACATGGCGAGCTGCTGGTAGGTCATCTCGCTGCGGTCGAAGGTCGCGTTGTTGCTGGGCACGGAGATCAGCTGGGCGCCGTCGGTGACCTCGGAGCGCACGGCCCAGTCGAAGGCGGCCTCGTAGCAGGTGACCAGCCCGATCTTGGCGCCGTTCATGGTGAACACGCCCGGCTTGGTGCCCCGGCTGAAGTCCTGGCGGACCATGCTGGTCCAGTTCTTGTTGATCGCCCCGAGCAGCGAGCGCATCGGGAGGTACTCGCCGAAGGGCTGGATCTGCCGCTTGTCGTAGGTGTCGGTCGGGCCCTTCACCGGGTCCCAGAGGATCTGCTCGTTGTAGAGCTTGCCACCCCGTTCGACGACACCGCCGACCGAGATGGGCGCACCGATCGCCTTGGCCGCCTCGTCGATGTCGGTGTACGCCTGGGCGTCGGCGAAGGGATCGACGTCGGAGGAGTTCTCCGGCCACAGGACGACATCGGGCTTCGCGACCTTGCCCGCCTTGACCTCCGCGGCCAGGCGCAGGGTCTCCTTGACGTGGTAGTCGAGCACCGCACGCCGCTGGGCGTTGAACTCCAGCCCCGCGCGCGGGACGTTGCCCTGGATGACCGCGACGGTCGTGGTGCCGTCCTCGGCCTTGTCACTGACCAGGGACCGCGCGGCCACCGCGCCCACCACAGGTACGGCCACGCTCAGCAGAGCCACGGCTGCCGCGGACCGCCGTACGACACGGGTCTGCCGGCTCTCCAGGGCCAGGCGCACGATCTCGTACAGGCCGAAGCCGCACAGGACGACCGCGAAGCCGAGGACCGGCGTACCGCCCACCGCGGCGAGCGGCAGGAAGACGCCGTCCGCCTGGCCGAACGCGATCTTGCCCCAGGGGAAGCCGTGGAAGGGGACACGCGCGCGTACCGCCTCACCGGCGATCCACAGCGCCGCCGCCCACAGCGGCCAGGCGGGCAGCTTCGAGACCGCGGTGACGGCCGCGCCGACCAGCGCGACGAAGATCGCCTCGACCACGACCAGGGCGAGCCAGGGCCCGGGGCCGACCTCCACACCGGTCCACACGAGCAGCGGCAGCAGGAATCCGAGGCCGAAGAGATAGCCCAGCCCTAGGCCCGCCTTCCAGCTGCGGCCGCGCAGCACCCACCCGAAACAGGCGAAGGCGGGCAGCGCGAGCCACCACAGGGTGCGCGGCGGGAAACTGACGTAGAGCAGCACTCCGGAGAGCGCGGCTACGGCGGCCGGGACCAGACGGACGAGGCGGGAGAGGCGCGATGCGGGCGCGGCCTCCGGCTCCACCTGGCCCGACTCGTCCACGGAAGTTGCGGTGACGGTCACTCCCGGAGTGTACGGCGGACGACCTTGGCGCCGACAGCACGGTCCGGATGCCAGCACAGGGCACTGAGCAGGGCCGCAGCAGCATCGTTCCTGCGCAACTCGTCCACAAATCGGTCATCAGCCGTTACGGTGTGCCGGAGCCCCTGTCGTGCGGTCGGTCCAGGCC
>NZ_JBLTJC010000492.1:0-6685 GCF_048158785.1 Streptomyces colwelliae
GGTGTGGAACGCGGGGGCTCGCACTGGTGGTTGCGCCAGGGCGTCCAGGGGTGGCAGCGGCAGGCGGTGGACGCGGTCGGGGTGCCGGTGAGCGCCTTGACCGTGGTGCCGGCCGGAGCCTTGGCCGTCGTGCCGGTCGTCGTGCCGGCCGGTGTCGTTCCGCCCCCGGTGCGGTCCGGCCCGGCGACGCTGACTCCCGTACGGCGGCCGGTGAGTTCGACGGAGCCGCCCTGCCCGGTGTGCGCGTTCTGCCAGTCCTGCAGTGACTCGTACGCCGCGTGGTCCATGAACGAACCGTCCAACTCCACGACGACGTGGGCGCCTTGGGGTACGAGATGCAGGGTGCGGCTGAGTCGCGGCACCGCGAGGAACGTCAACTGCCCCCGGACGTGTACGTAGTGGACTCCTTCCTTCTCGTCGTGCGTGATGTGGGTGTGGGCCAGGCGGTTGAGGGCGACGGCGACGGCGACGGTGATCCCGAGGAGCACGCCCTCCAGGACACCGAGGAACACCACGCCGAGGGTGGTGACGGCGTAGACCAGCACTTCTCGGTGGCGGGTCACCGTGCGGATGTGGTGCAGGGACACCATCTGGATGCCGACGGCCATCACGAGTGCGGCGAGCGAAGCGAGGGGAATCAGCTCCAGCACCGGGACCATCAGCAGCGCGGCGATCACTACGAGAACGCCGTGCAGCATCGTGGAGTTCCGGCTCACGGCACCGGCTTGCACATTCGCCGAACTCCGTACGGCCACGCCCGCGACCGGCAGTCCGCCGAGTGTGCCGGAGACGATGTTGGCGGCGCCCTGGCCCAGCAGTTCGCGGTTCAGGTCGGAGCGGCCGACGCGGGCGGAGAGCCCGGGCTGCCCGGCGACCAGCTTGTCCACGGCGACCGCGCCGAGCAGCGACTGCACGCTGCACACCAGGGTGGTGGTGAGGACGGCGGCGGCGATGCCGAGCACCGGGCCCTCGGGGAGTCCGGCCAGCGCGTGGCTGCTCCAGGACGGCAGATCGACCTTGGCCAGGCTCAGCCCGGCGAGGGAGGCGGTGAGGGTGGCTCCGGCGACGGCGACGAGCGCGGCCGGGATCTTGCGCATCAGATGCCCGAGCCGGCCGGGGACTCGCGTCCACAGCAGCAGAAGGGCCAGCGTCAGCACGCTCATCGCCACGTCGGCGGGGTGCAGGTCGGCCAACTGGGCGGGCAGCGCGCGGAGGTTGGTGAGGACCGAGCTCTGCGGGGTGCCGCCCAGGACGATGTGCAGCTGGGCGACGGCGATGGTGACACCGATGCCGGCGAGCATGCCGTGCACGATCGCGGGACTGACGGCGAGCGCGGTGCGGGCCACGCGCACGCAGCCCAGGGCGAGTTGGGCGAGTCCTGCGAGGACGGTGATCGCGCAGGTCGTACGCCATCCGTAACGGTGGATCAGGTCGGCGGTGACCACGGTGAGTCCGGCGGCCGGGCCGCTGACCTGGAGGGGGCAGCCGCCGAGCAGACCGGCGACCAGTCCGCCCGCGGCTGCGGCGACCAGGCCGGCCTGGAGGGGCGCGCCGGTGGCGAGGGCGATGCCGAGGGACAGGGGGAGGGCGATCAGGAAGACCGCGATGGAGGCCGACACATCGGCGCCCGCGATACGGAAGCGGCGGGGCGAGGGCGGCGGCGGGCTGTGAGGTGGGTGGACGCGCTTCGTCCGATTCGCGTTGGCATTCGAGTCGGTGGCGCGGGTGGGTACACAGGCTGACATGTCTTCCCGTCTCCTCCGGGGCAGCGCGGTCGCGGAACTGGTGGTCCCCGTCGATGGCGGGGGTCGGTCGCGGCCGTGGGGTCACGGCGTGCAGCGGCGGGATATCTCAACGCTCGGTAAACGGATCGTAATGCAGAGTAAAGGTCAAGCATAGATTTTGCGGGCAAATGGGCGAATAAGTCACCTCCGAGAGTGAAGTGGAAATTTCATCGGCTTGTCGTACTAATCCCACCTTCGGCCCCGTGCGACCTTGGCGCCGCTGCCGGGATTCCCGGCACATCGCCAGAGAACGCCCTGATCGGCGTCGGTCCGAACGAAGGAAGAAGGTGGGCGGACATGGCCGCCACCCAGAGGATCACCGCGGGCGCCGTGATCGCCGCGGCCTGTGCCGCGTCGCTCGCCGGTTGCGCGATCGGTGACAACGGTTCCCCGCAGGGAGCGCACGGTCCGCGCAAGGCGGCGCCCGCCCCGGCACCCAAGAGCGGAGTCCGCCTGATCGGGGACGGCTCCACGTCGTACACCGGGGCGCAGCCGCATCTGCCCAGACCCGAGCGGCTCAAGCCCGGCCAGAAGCCCCCGCAGTTCGTGGTCTTCTCCTTCGACGGCGCCGGCGAGGACAGCCAGAAGCTGTTCTCCCACTTCCGTGAGGTCTCCAAGGCCAACCACGCGAACATGACGTACTTCCTCAGCGGCGTGTACATGCTGCCGGAGGACAAGCGCGACCTGTACAAGCCCCCGGAGCACTCGCTGGGCAGCTCGGACATCGGCTTCAACGACGAGCAGGGCATCGCCGACACCGTGAAGCAGCTGCGCCTGGCGTGGCTGGAGGGCAACGAGATCGGCACCCACTTCAACGGTCACTTCTGCGGCAAGAACGGCGGAGTCGGCGAGTGGTCGGTCGCCGAGTGGAAGAGCGAGATCGCCCAGGCGAAGCAGTTCGTGAAGAGCTGGAAGACCAACTCCGGGATGAAGAAGGCGTCTTCACTGCCCTTCGACTACGACAAGGAACTCGTCGGCGCCCGCACGCCCTGCCTGGAAGGCCAGGCCAACTTCATGAAGGCGGCGAGCCAGTTGGGCTTCCGCTACGACACCAGCGGGGTCAACGACCAGATCTGGCCCAAGAAGAAGGAGGGGCTGTGGGACCTGTCCATGCAGCTCGTCCCGTTCCCCGGCCACTCCTACGAGCAGCTGACCATGGACTACAACTTCATGGTCAACCAGTCCGGCACGCAGACCCAGGGCGACCCCGACAAGTTCGACCAGTGGGGCGACGAGATGCGTGACGGCCTGCTCAAGGGCTTCAACCGGGCCTACGACGGCAACCGCGCGCCCCTGGTCATCGGCAACCACTTCGAGTCCTGGAACGGCGGCACGTACATGCGTGCCCTCGACGAGGTCATCGAGAAGGTCTGCAACAAGCCCGAGACGCGCTGCGTGTCCTTCCGGCAGCTGTCCGACTGGCTGGACGCCCAGGACCCGCAGACCCTGGCCAAGCTGCGCACCCTGAACGTCGGCGAGGCACCGAAGCCGGGCTGGACGTCCTTCCTGACCGGCCACCCCGCCCCGGCCCCGAAGGGTGTCCCCGGGGCGCCGGCGGTCAAGCAGTAAGCGGTCGAGAAGGGGCGCGCCTCACACCGTGGCGGTGACGCTCTCGTCGAGCACGAACCCGGGGTCGACCTGCGCGGCCAGGTCGGCCCCCGTGCGCGCGTTGCCCCAACTCTGCGCGTTCTTCAGGTGGAAGTGCACCGTCTGACGCGTGTAGCGCTCCCAGTCCCGCAGTTCGTACGTCGCGTCGGCGGCGATCTCCAGCAGGCGCAGGGCGTGGCGGTTGGCGTCCTCCAGGAGCTCGAACCGGGGCGGCCGGCCCTTCTCCATGGCGCGCACCCAGTCCGAGTGCCCCACCGTCACGAGCAGGTCGTCCCCGACTTCGGCGCGGAGGAAGTCGAGGTCGTCCTGGTCTCGCACCTTGTTGCCGACGACCTTCAGGACGACCCCGAAGTCGCGGGCGTACTCCTTGTACTGGCGATAGACGGAGACCCCCTTCCGGGTCGGCTCGGCCACCAGGAACGTGATGTCGAAGCGGGTGAACATGCCCGAGGCGAAGGAGTCCGAGCCCGCCGTCATGTCCACCACGACGAACTCGTCGCGCCCGTCCACCAGGTGGTTCAGGCACAGCTCCACCGCTCCCGTCTTGGAGTGGTAGCAGGAGACCCCCAGGTCGGCGTCCGTGAAGGGGCCCGTGACCATCAAACGGACGGCGCCGCCGTCGAGTTCCACCGGTCGCGCGCAGGCGTCGTAGACCGGATTGTTCTCGCGTACCCGCAGCAGTCGGGAGCCCTCGCCCGGCGGGGTGGTCTTGATCATCGTGTCGGCGGAGGCGATGCGCGGGTTGGTGCCGCGCAAGTAGTCCTTGATCAGGGGGAGGTGTTCGCCGAGTGCGGGCAGTGCGGCGGCCTCGGCCTCGTCCAGGCCGAGTGCGGGGCCCAGGTGCTGGTTGATGTCCGCGTCGACGGCGACGACCGGTTGGGCGGTGGCCGCGAGGTGGCGGACGAACAGGGAGGACAGGGTGGTCTTCCCGCTGCCGCCCTTCCCGACGAAAGCAATTTTCATGTTCACGAAGCGTAGTCGTGCAGTAGCTGTACGTGGCAGGTGTGCGTGAAGAAGACCACTCAATCGTGGGGCGCGCCCCTGGGATGGCTACTGTCGTACTCATGAGTACGACAGGTGCGACCGCCGATCCGCTCGCGGCCCTGGGCACACTGCCCGGAGTGGCCGAGTCCGTCGAGTCCATGCGCAAGGCCGTGGACCGGGTCTACGGGCACCGCGTCATGCGGCGCCGCAGCAACGAGCTCACCGCCGAGGCCGCACTGCGCGGCGCGCGTGGCTCGGCCGCGCTGTCCGGGGCCGACTGGGCACTCGAAGAGGTGCGTCGGCGTACCGACTTCAGTGGCGACGCGGAGGCCCGCACGATGGGCGCGGCTCTCCGGCTGTCCGCCGAGGCGGGCCAACTGCTGTCCATCTGGCGGCAGTCGCCCCTCAGGGTGCTAGCGCGGCTGCACCTGATGGCGGCCGCGAGCAGCGAGGACGCAGTCGGCCGGCCGCGACAGCAGGGGGAGCCGGTCGACGAGCCGCTCGTCGAACTGCCCCTGCCGGGCGCGGCCGAGGTGTCCGGGCGCCTGGACGGACTCTCGGACCTGATCATCGCGGGCGGCTCGGCACCGGCGCTGGTGACCGCCGCCGTCGTGCACGGCGAGCTGCTCGCGCTGCGCCCCTTCACCTCCCACAACGGCCTGGTCGCGCGCACCGCCGAGCGGATCGTCCTCATCGGCAGCGGCCTCGACCCGAAGTCCGTGTGCCCGGCAGAGGTCGGCCACGCCGAACTGGGGCGCGCGGCCTATGTGGCCGCGCTGGACGGTTACGTGTCCGGCACCCCGGAGGGCATGGCCGCCTGGATCGCGCACTGCGGCAGGGCGGTCGAGCTGGGGGCGCGCGAGTCGACGGCGGTGTGCGAGGCGCTTCAGCGCGGGGCCGCCTGACATGAAAACAGCCCTCTACGGAGGGCCTGACAAAGGGGTGCGGCGGTACGGGGATTCGTACCGCCGCTGGCATGTTCCACCGGGTTACCAAGCGTCCTCGAGATATTGCCCATCAGGTCGGGAACTTCGCCCGTCACCTGGTGCGGCTGGCCCGTAATCGACGGGTCGACGTCGCGTGGGTGCTCGGTGTTCATGCGCGGTCCGTGGGGCCAAATGCGTTATTAAGGTGATCCTTTCGGATGTCCTTGGTCTCGCGGGCCGTTGAATCCTTTGTACTCCAGCCCTGGGGGAAGCGGAACCCCTGGCCGCGCTTCTTTACTTTTGCGCTCAAAGGCTCACTAACCGGCGTAAACGGTCGCCGCCCTGCGTCGGCTCGCGTACCAGACGAGCCCCGCCGTGGCCGCCGCCGCACCCACGGCCGCGGCCACGACCAGGGCCGGGCGGGGCGGTACGGAGAGCGCGGGCAGCCGCTGCTTGAGCCGGACCGGGCGGTTGAAGTCCAGGATCGGCCACCCGCGCGCGAGTGCCTCGCGGCGCAGTGTGCGGTCCGGGTTCACGGCGTAGGGGTGTCCCACGGACTCGAGCATCGGCACATCGGTCGCCGAGTCGCTGTAGGCGTAGCAGCGCTCGAGGTCGTACCCCTCGGACTGCGCCAGCTCCTTGATCGCCTCGGCCTTGGTCGGGCCGTACGCGTAGTACTCCACCTCGCCCGTGAAGCAGCCGTCGTCGCCCACCACCATGCGGGTCGCCACCACCCGGTCCGCGCCCAGGAGTTCACCGATCGGCTCGACCACCTCGGCGCCCGACGTGGACACGATCACCACGTCGCGGCCGGCGGTGTGGTGCTCCTCGATGAGGGAGGCCGCCTCGTCGTAGATGATCGGGTCGATCAGGTCGTGCAGCGTCTCGGCGACGATCTCCTTGACCTGCTGGACGTTCCAGCCGCGGCAGAGTGCGGACAGGTACTTGCGCATCCGCTCCATCTGGTCGTGGTCGGCGCCGCCGGTGAGGAAGACGAACTGCGCATAGGCGGTCCGCAGGGCGGCCCTGCGGTTGATCAGTCCGCCTTGGTAGAAGGACTTGCCGAAGGTGAGCGTGCTCGACTTCGCAATGACCGTCTTGTCCAGGTCAAAGAAGGCTGCTGTGCGGGGCAAGGAGTGGTTTTCCACAACCCAGAGCATAGGCGCAGCCCATTCGGCGTAAGGTGAGGCGCGTGGGTTTGCCTGAGAGGCCTCTCGGGTACACCATGGAAGTCACGGATCGTTCGCGACCGTGCTAGTGACGCCAGCGACCGCGGTCCCGGAGCCACCGGATCACGGGCCGCTGTCTGGGCGGTCAGCTCCTTCCCGGGCCGTCCAGATCGGTTCCGCGCACGCCTGACAGTCGTGGGACCTGTCCCTGTTC
>NZ_JBLTJC010000493.1:0-6588 GCF_048158785.1 Streptomyces colwelliae
TCCCATCCCCACGGGCTCTGCCCCTTTCACCCCGCTGGGGCTGCGCCCCAGACCCCCTTCGGCCTGAACGGCCTCGTCCTCAAACGCCGGACGGGCTGGATGTAGCCGGCCTGGGCTGAACAGGGTGCCGCCTGCGATGGGTGGCGTCCCGGGACACGTGGCCTGCTGGCACGTCGCCTCCTGCCAGTACCCGGGCCACCGCTCGGACGGTCACGGCGGCGCGGGGCTCAGGCCTGTGCCGAGGTGGGCGGGAAGCCTGTGTGCGCCGGGCCCGGCCGCTGAGCCGGGACACTCCGTTTCCATCCGCTGAGGTGGGAACACGGGACGTGTCCGCGATGCTGTCCCCCACAGGAGGTGATCGGCGATGGCCGACGGTCAGACAGTGGGTCCGTTCCGTATCGAGCACGATTCGATGGGGGAGGTACGTGTCCCGGTCGACGCGAAATGGCGGGCGCAGACCCAGCGGGCGGTGGAGAACTTCCCGATCTCGGGGCAGCCGATCGAGCGCGCCCACATCGAGGCGCTGGCCCGCATCAAGGGTGCCGCCGCGAAGGTGAACGCCGAACTCGGCGTACTGGACAAAGACATCGCGGAGGCGATCCAGGAAGCCGCGCGTGAGGTCGCCGGCGGGAAGTGGGACGAGCACTTTCCCATCGACGTGTTCCAGACCGGGTCCGGGACCTCGTCCAACATGAACACCAACGAGGTGATCGCCACCCTCGCGACCGAGCGGCTCGGCAGGGACGTCCACCCGAACGACCACGTCAACGCCTCGCAGTCGTCCAACGACGTCTTCCCGTCCTCCATCCACATCGCGGCCACCGGTGCCGTCATCCACGACCTGATCCCCGCCCTGGAGCATCTCGCGAGCGCGCTGTCGCGCAAGTCCGTCGAGTTCGCCGACGTGGTGAAGTCCGGGCGGACCCACCTGATGGACGCCACGCCGGTGACGCTGGGGCAGGAGTTCGGCGGGTACTCGGCGCAGGTGCGTTACGGCGTCGAGCGGTTGCAGGCCTCGCTGCCCCGGCTCGCGGAGCTGCCTCTCGGCGGGACCGCCGTCGGGACCGGGATCAACACCCCGCCCGGGTTCTCCGCCGCCGTGATCGCCGAGGTCGCGCTGGTCACCGGGCTGCCGTTGACCGAGGCGCGGGACCACTTCGAGGCGCAGGGTGCCCGGGACGGGATCGTCGAGACCAGCGGGCAGCTGCGGACCATCGCCGTAGGACTGACGAAGATCGCGAACGATCTGCGGTGGATGGCGTCCGGGCCGCGGACCGGGCTGTCGGAGATCTCGCTGCCCGATCTTCAGCCGGGGTCGTCGATCATGCCCGGCAAGGTCAATCCGGTGATTCCGGAGGCCGTGCTGATGGTCGCCGCGCAGGTCGTCGGGAACGACGCGACCGTCGCCACCGCCGGGGCCGCGGGCAACTTCGAGCTCAATGTGATGCTGCCCGTGATCGCCAAGAACGTTCTCGAGTCGATTCGGCTGCTCGCCAACGTCTCGCGGCTGCTTGCCGATCGGACCGTCGAGGGGATCGTCGCTCACCGGGAGCGTGCGCGCGAATACGCCGAGTCCTCGCCGTCCGTGGTCACTCCGCTCAACAAGTACATCGGGTACGAGGAGGCCGCCAAGGTCGCCAAGAAGGCGCTCGCGGAACGGAAGACGATCCGCCAAGTCGTGCTGGAGAACGGCTATGTGGAGCGCGGTGACCTGACCGTCGCGCAGCTCGACGAGGCCCTTGATGTCCTGCGGATGACGCGTCCGTAACCAATTGTCGCCATGGCGCGAACCGTGACGCGCACCGCAGCGTCGTATGCCCGGGGCACCTAATATCTGTTCATGGCAGACGGTGGAGCGGTGCGAGCGGTGGAAGCGGGTACGTCTACGGCCTTCTGGGCGCCCGGGAGTCAGATCCTGTGGCGCTACCGGGAGAACGCGGGCAACCGTTTCCACATCGCCCGGCCCGTCACGGTCGTCCGCGACGACGAGGAACTGCTCGCCGTCTGGATGGCGCCCGGCACCGAGTGTGTGAAGCCGGTACTCGCGGACGGTACGTCGGTGCACGGGGAGCCGTTGGAGACCCGGTACACGAAGCCGCGCACGGTCCAGCGCGACCACTGGTTCGGCACGGGTGTGCTGAAGCTGGCGCGGCCCGGTGAGCCCTGGTCGGTGTGGCTTTTCTGGGAACCCGGATGGCGGTTCAAGAACTGGTACGTGAACCTTGAGGAACCGCAGCTCCGTTGGGACGGCGGAGTCGACTCGGTGGATCACTTCCTGGACATCTCCGTCCACCCGGACCGCAGTTGGCGCTGGCTCGACGAGGACGAGTTCGCGCAGGCCCAGCGGGACGGGCTGATGGATCCCCAACTCGCCGAGCGGGTACGGGAAGCGGGCTGGTCGGCGGTCGAGACGATCCGCGCGTGGGGGGCTCCGTTCGCGGACGGCTGGCAGCACTGGCGCCCAGATCCGTCCTGGGCTGTACCTTCACTTCCGGAGGACTGGGACCGCACCCCCGCGCACATGTCCACATGAGACCCTTGATGCGCCCCCGGTCCTCAACCGTAGGATCGTCCTCCGCAAGGGCAACAGACAACTCCCGGGGTATGCACCGGGACTGACCAGACGTCACCGAGGGGCGGCAGGACGTGAGCGAGGGGTATCAGGGCACCACCGGACCGGGCCGCCGGTCCGCCGGTGACACAGGAACAGCCTCTGACCACGCGGGAATTCCGTTCCTGGGGCACGTATTCCGGGTATCGGCATTTCAGCGGGACGATCCGCACGCGCGGCGTGCGGTCCCGGACGGACGGATTCGACACGCGTGACGGAGCACCCCACCTCCTTCGAGCGCCCCGGCGGCGCCGACCCCGCAGACCCCCGCGGGGCGCTCCTGCACACCCCGACGCCGTCCAGGCCGTCCGGTGGAGCCGGCTTACCGGCACAGGCACGCACCGGCGAGCCGTCCTCGGCGCCGGGTACGAGCACGTCCCGCGCCAAGGGGAAGGACCCGGCAGGTACCCCTGTGAAGCCCGACACCGCAGGTGGCTCCGAGCACTCCCAGCCCTCGGCCGCCGAACCCGACGCCCACCGCCCGCGCCCCGCACCCGACGGCATCCCGGCCCAGCCGGGCGTCGGCGAGGTCTCCGACGCCGCCGCCAAGGAGCGCCGTACGGGACAGGGGCTGCCGCCCGCCGGTCCCATGCCGATGCGGCGGGACGGGGACCGGCTGCGCTTCGTGGGCGCCGCGACCCGGCGGATCGCCCGCGGCATCGACCTCGACGAGATCGTCATGGGGCTGTGCCGGGCGACCGTGCCGACGTTCTCGGACGCGATCCTCGTCTATCTGCGCGACCCGCTGCCCGTGGGCGACGAGCGGCCCACGGGTCCCGTCGTGCTGCGCCTGCGCCGTACCGACCGCATCCCGGAGGAGCGGGACACGGAGAACGGCTTCATGCCCGCGATACAGCCGGAGCAGCCCTCCGAACTGTCGGCGGTCACCGCGGAGTTGTGCGAGGTGCGGCCCGGCGGTGCGCTCAACGAGGTGCTGCGGGGCGTACGTCCCGTCTTCGCCGACTCTCCCGCCGCGCGCCGCGCTGCCGGAACTCCTCGGTGAGGGCGGCGAGTTGATCGTCCCCGCCGGTCAGCGCGCGATCCTCGCGCCGCTGCGCGGCCGGCGCCGGGTGATCGGCGCCGCGCTCTTCCTGCGCCGCCCCGAGCGCATGGCGTTCGAGGCCGACGACCTCTTGGTCGCCGCCCAACTCGCCACGCACAGCGCCCTGGGCATCGACAAGGCGGTGCTCTACGGCCGTGAGGCGTACATCGCCGACGAGCTCCAGCGCACCATGCTCCCCGAGACCCTCCCGCGCCCCACCGGCGTACGGCTGGCGTCCCGGTACCTCCCGGCCGCCGAGACGGCACGCGTCGGCGGCGACTGGTACGACGCGATCCCGCTGCCCGGCAGCCGGGTCGCCCTGGTCGTCGGCGACGTCATGGGCCACTCCATGACCTCGGCCGCGATCATGGGCCAACTCCGCACCACCGCACAGACGTTGGCCGGTCTCGACCTGCCCCCGCAGGAGGTCCTGCACCACCTCGACGAACAGGCCCAGCGCCTGGGCACCGACCGCATGGCGACCTGCCTCTACGCGGTCTACGACCCGGTCTCGCACCGCATCACCATCGCCAACGCGGGACACCCGCCGCCGGTGCTGCTGCACCTGGGCGGCCGGGCCGAGGTCCTGCGAGTGCCGCCCGGCGCCCCGATCGGTGTCGGCGGCGTCGACTTCGAGGCCGTAGAGCTGGACGCGCCTGCGGGAGCGACCCTCCTCCTCTACACGGACGGGCTCGTCGAGTCGCGGCTGCGGGACGTCTGGACCGGGATAGAGCAGCTGCGCGAGAAGCTCGCCGCGGTCGCGCAGCTCACCGGACCTGATCACCCGCCGCCCCTCGAAGCCCTGTGCGACGAGGTGCTCGACATGCTCGGCCCGGGTGACCGGGACGACGACATCGCGCTGCTCGCCGCCCGCTTCGACGGGATCGCGCCCAGCGACGTGGCGTACTGGTTCCTCGACCCGGAGGACTCGGCCCCCGGCCAGGCCCGCCGGCTGGCCCGGCGCGCGCTGGCCCGCTGGGGCATGGAGGACATGAGCGACTCCGTGGAACTGCTGGTCAGCGAGGTCGTGACGAACGCCGTACGGTACGCGTCGCGGCCGGTCACGCTCCGGCTGCTGCGGACCGACGTGCTGCGCTGCGAGGTCGGCGACGACGTGCCCCAGCTGCCGCGCCTGCGGCAGGCACGGGCCACGGACGAGGGCGGACGCGGGCTGTATCTGGTCAACAGACTGGCCCGTCGGTGGGGAGCCACCCGGCTGAGCACCGGGAAGGTGGTCTGGTTCGAACTGAACCGAAATTAGACCCCGTCCAAATGTTGCCGACGTCGTGGCGTCGGAGTTGACTGCTGGGGTACGCGAAGCAGAAGCGACCTACTCTCTCTGACAGGAGGACGCTCGTGACGCAGGCACCCCAGCACACTCCGTACACCACGAACAACGTCGGCATCCCGGTGGAGAGCGACGAGCACTCGCTCACCGTCGGGCCCGACGGCCCGATCCTGCTCCAGGACCACTACCTCATCGAGAAGATGGCCCAGTTCAACCGGGAACGGGTCCCCGAGCGGGTGGTGCACGCCAAGGGCAGCGGCGCGTACGGCTTCTTCGAAGTCACCAACGACGTCAGCCAGTTCACCCGGGCCGACCTCTTCCAGCCGGGCAAACGCACCGAGATGCTGGCCCGGTTCTCCACCGTCGCCGGTGAGCAGGGCTCGCCCGACACCTGGCGCGACCCGCGCGGCTTCGCCCTCAAGTTCTATACGGAACACGGCAATTACGACATGGTGGGCAACAACACCCCGGTCTTCTTCGTCCGGGACACCATCAAGTTCCAGGACTTCATCCGCTCGCAGAAGCGGCATCCGGTGACCGGGCTGCGCAGCAACGACATGCAGTGGGACTTCTGGACCCTCTCCCCCGAGTCGGCGCACCAGGTGACCTGGCTGATGGGCGACCGGGGCATCCCGAAGACCTACCGCCACATGAACGGCTACAGCTCCCACACCTACATGTGGATCAACGGCGCCGGTGAGCGGTTCTGGGTGAAGTACCACTTCAAGACCGACCAGGGCATCGAGTACCTCACGCAGGCCGAGGCCGACGAGCTGGCCGGATCCGACGGCGACAAGCACCGCCGCGACCTGCACGAGTCGATCGAGTCCGGGAACGCGCCGAGCTGGTCCCTGAAGGTCCAGATCATGCCGTTCGAGGACGCGGCGGACTACCGCTTCAACCCCTTCGACCTGACGAAGGTCTGGCCGCACGGGGACTACCCGCTGATCGACGTCGGCCGCATGACCCTGAACCGCAACCCCGAGGACTACTTCGTCCACATCGAGCAGGCCGCCTTCGAGCCCTCGAACCTGGTACCGGGCATCGGCCCCTCGCCGGACAAGATGCTGCTGGGCCGGCTGTTCTCCTACCCGGACACCCACCGGTACCGGATCGGCCCCAACTACGCCCAGCTGCCGCCCAATCGGCCGCACTCCCCGGTCAACTCGTACGCCAAGGACGGCCCGATGCGGTACGAGGCGTCCAACGCGGCGCGGCCGTACGCCCCGAACTCCTACGGCGGCCCCGCGGCCGACTACGGGCAGTTCGGCGACCCGGCGAGCTGGCAGACGGCCGGTGAACTCGTGCGCGAGGCAACGAAGTTGCACCGTGAGGACGACGACTTCGGCCAGGCGGGCACAATGGTCCGCGAGGTCCTCGACGACGCGGCCCGCGACCGCCTCGTGGCGAACGTCAGCGGCCACCTGAAGGCCGACGTCTCCCGCTCGGTCCTCGACCGCGCCCTCCAGTACTGGCACAACGTCGACAAGGAACTCGGCGACCGGATCGCCGCGAACTTCGCCTCCTGGGTCCTCTCCAACCACGACGTCACCCGGCACGCCACCCGCTTCGCCAACCCGCCCGGCCTCGGGGTGATCCGCCCGTCCGCGTACGAGGACAACGCGCTCGCTACCCAGCCGCGCCCGA
>NZ_JBLTJC010000494.1:0-6505 GCF_048158785.1 Streptomyces colwelliae
GGGAGGTTGGTCGAGTGTGGTCATCGGAGGTCGTCCCTTTGGTGCGGGTCGGTGGGGGCTGGGTGCGCCCGCGCGGCGGAGCCGCTAATGTCACGGCCCCGCGCCCCTATCGGGTCCTCGCCGTGGGGCGGCTGGTTGTTGCCGACTGCGGGTTCGGTGGGGGCTGGTCGCGCCCGCGCGGCGGAGCCGCTAATGTCACGGCCCCGCGCCCCTGAAGGGGCGCTTCCGCTGGGCTGTGCTGAGATTGTTCGGCTTGACTCCACCGGGGTCCTTTCGCCCAGGGCGCTTGTGCCTCGTTCTCTTTGCGGCAGGGGTGGGGTCGGTGCTGGTTCCGGAGCGGAGGGTTCTCGTACGCTCACCAAGGCTGCGAACAAGCCGATCAGGGCGAGGAGTTGGGCCGCGCGGCTGTACGCTCCCTCGCCTGCGCCTACTGGTTCGCCCGCGCCCGTCGCCGCCACGATGCCCGCTCCCGCCAGTGCCACGAACGCGATCGGGACCAGCAACGCGTGTCTGTGGTAGGCCAGCAGCGCCAATGCTGGGACGAGCAGGGCGAACCAACCCGCTATCACCACCCCGACCAGCGTCAGCGCCACCGTGCCGAGCCACAGGCCGGGCAGGGGTGGGGGTGGTTGCACCTCGTCGGAACTCGGTTCGTCGCGGCGCCAGATCACCAGGGCCAGGAGGACGACCAGTGCGGCTGCGCTGCCGATGAGGCCGGCCTCGTACGTCGTCGCCGGTTCGTAGGAGAGTTTGATCGTGCCGCCCGCGCCTGCCGGGACGCGCCAGCCCTGTTGCCAGCCGTCCAGGCGGACCGGGGACAACTCCTTGCCGTTCAGGGTGGCTTTCCAGCCGGTGTTGTAGTTCTCGTAGGTGGTGAAGTACGACGCCGCGCCCGAGGTGACGCTCACCTCGCGGCGGTCGCCCAGCCAGTCCTGGACCGTCAACTCGCGGGTGGCGGCCGTGGGTTCGGTGATCGTTCCCCGGGTCAGCGTCACGTCCGTGAGGGTCAACGGGCCCGCGTCTCCCGCCTCCACCCTGTGTGTTCCCGACGTCAGCTCCAACGCCCCGTCCGACTCGCCCTGCTGACAGAGCGTCACCTCGACCTCGCGCCGTGCCGTCAGGTCGTCCACCGTTCCCTTGACGCTCGTCGGGTACAACTCGCCGTCCACCGCCACCACCGGGCCCTTTCCGCAGGCCAGGGTGAAGGGGCGGGACGGGTCCGGCTGGGGGGTGCGGTACTGGTCCAGGGCCGGGATGTAGGCCTCGGTCAGGCCCACGGGGAGTTGGAGGTTCTCGTCGGCTATCGGGTTGTGGAGAGTGAGCGGGGCCGTCTTCGTGACCGTGATGGTCAGGCTGTCCGTCGTGATCGGGTCGAAGCGGGTCACGCCGTTCTCGTCCACGCCCGCGATCGTCGAGCCGTCCGGTGAGCTGATGTCGACCTCGGTCGGGCGCGTCGACAGGCCGCCCGCGGGGGCCAACACCACTTCGCCCACCGGCTGTTTGCCGGTCCAGGTGAGGTGGATCGTCGGGCGGTCGCCCGCTGTCCAGCCCGTCGTCAGGTCGCCGTCCGTGAGATTGCGGGCGGAGAGTCCCGTGCCAAGTGCCGCCGTGGAGTCCGCTGTTGCCGTGATGCGCTGCTGCTGGGCGGGGGCCACCTCATAGAGGAGCTTGTCCAACTCCTCGCCCGGGGTGGCCACCGCGGTCGCCTTCATCTCGTACGTTCCCGCCGTCGACGTCGAGAACGTGCGGTGCAGGCCCGCCTCCGTGCCCGTCGGGGAGAGGCCCGTCGGGTCGTCCGTGCGGTGCAGGGAGATGATCTCGGCGGACGCGTCGGCCGTGTTCGCGTCCGTGGGGAGCTTGAGGAGCCGGGTGACCTGGATGTGGGGGAGGGCGATCTCGGAGAAGCCCGCGCCGGTGAGGCCGGTGTGGCGGGCTACCGAGTCGACGATCGTCAGCTTCATCCAACTCGTCTCGCCCGCGGGCGATTTGATCGTCTGGGGCATGCCGTTCGGCTGGAGGTAGCTGGTCGCCGTTCCCTTCTCCGTCTGCACCCTCACCTCGGTCGCCGCCGCCCGGACGCTCCCCTGCGGGAGCGGTGTGACCTTGAACGAGCCCGGCATGTCGTACGACCCGCCCGCGAAGCCGATGCGCAGCCACTGGCCGTTCGCCGAACCCGCCGCGCCCTCCGCCCACGCGGTGTCCGGGTTGCCGTCGAAGGCGTTCACCGGATCGAACTGGGGCAGGGAGAACAGCCAGTTGCCGCTGGACGACGCCGTCACCGAGCGGGCGCCGCGCAACTGCGCCACCGTCTGGTGGGCGATGCCCTTGGTCGGCAGGATCTGTTTCGGTTTCTCGCCGGCGTCCTGGACCGCGTCCGGCGCGTTGCGTTCGTCGGGGGTGTACGTGTACGACGTGTTGGCGTCGACGAGGCCGAACCGGGTGTCCGCTCGGCGCAGTCCGTCGCCCACCACCTGGAGCGGGGGTGAGCCCAGGCCGGGGTGGTTGTCGCCCGTCAACACCGTTGCCCTGCCCCGGAGTTCGGTGGCGAGGGGGAGGAGGGACTCCGGGCCGCCGGAGACCACCGCCGTGTCGGCCACCGGCGTCAGGCCCGCCTGGCCGGGGCGGGTCACGTCCTTGCTCGTCGGTTCGTAGATCTCCACCGCCCGTTGGCGCGGGTAGAGGCCCTCGACCTGGAGGGGGGTGTCGTTGGCGATGCGGCCGCCGGTCATGGTCGGGCCCAGGCCCGTCACCCGTTGGTAGCCGGACTGTTCCAGGGTGCGTTTGACGGTGGTGGTCGGGACGTAGCCGATCTGGTCGGGGTCGAGGTCGTTGCGGACGACGACGTAATAGATGCCCGCCCGGCTCAAGTAGTCGGCCAGGCCCGGGACTTCGCTGCCGCTCGCCAGTGCCTGCTCGACCGCGTCCATAGCCCGGCGGTTGCCGGGGGTGCCCATCGGGACGTAATCCCGTTCCGCCCAGCGGGAGTCGGCCAGGACGTCCAGGGGTTCGTCGATGGGGGAGCCCCAGGTGTAGATGCCGTGCGCCGTCGCCGGGACGACCAGGGCGCGGGAGTCGGGGGAGTACTTGTGCAGCCAGTCCGCCGTGGACTGCCAGTACTTGGGGAGCTGCTGGAACGAACCCGGGTTCAGGATCGACCCGTTGAGATACGGCCAGGCCAGGCCGGGGAGCACGAGGAGCACCGCGATCAGCGGGACGAGCCGGCGGCCCCGGACCGGACGGGCGCCGCGTGTGTCGGCGGCCACGCCCACCAGGTGGGCCAGGCCCAGGACGAGTGCGAGGGCCAGGCCCGCCTGGAACTTGTAGATGTTGCGGAAGGGGACCAGCGGGCCGTTCAGCCAGTCCTGCACCAGCCCGTGGAAGGGCGCCCCGAACGAGCCGCCGTACCCGGCGAACAGGACCAGCGCGACCGACACCGCGATCAGCACCAGCCAGCGCCGCTCCGGCATGTCCCGTCTGGCCAGGCCCGCGAGGCCCAGTCCGGCCGCGAGCGCCGAGCAGACGATCACGATCACCGAGGAGGCGACCGTCCAGCCGGCCGGTATCCAGGCCTCCCCGAGATGCAGATAGGCGACCCAGTCACCGGCTCCGCGCAGGCCCTCCGTCGCCGACATGGTGTCGGTCGTGGTCTGCGAAGTCTCCACGTAGGGAAGGAAGTTCTCGCCGTAGACGCCGAGCATGAGGAGCGGGATCCACCACCACGCCGTCGCCAGGATCACCCCCGGCACCCACCACGCGATCAGCTTGCGCTGCCGTGGACCCGGCGGGCGGGAGAGCAGATACAGGCCGACGGGGAGGAGGGAGGCCAGGGTCGCGGCCGCGTTGACGCCGCCCATGAAGGGGACGAGCAGTGCCGAGCGGAGGGCCGCGATGCGCGCCGTATAGCGCTCGTTGGTGAGCGGCAGCAGGACCCAGGGAAGAAAGGCTCCGGGGAGCGCGGCGGCGGACGTCGACCCGACGACGATCGTGAACACCGGCCACAACGCGTACGTCACGGCGGCGAGCAGCCGGGACGCGGGGCTGCCGACGCGCAGCCGCTCGGCCAGCCGCAGCGCGCCCCAGAAGGCCACCGACACGACCAGCGACAGCCACAGCCGTTCCGCCAGCCAGACCGGCAGCTGCACGGCGTGGGCCAGCCAGTAGAACGGGAGCATCGGCCAGAGATAGCCCGCGTACTGGTCCTGGATACCGCCGAACGAACCCCGGTCGTGCCACAACTGGCCCAGGTCGGACAGGAATTGACCGGGGTCCACGGTGACGCCGAGCTTGGTGTCGAAGGTCTGCCGGCCCGGGTGCACGGCGAGGAACAGCACGAACACCACGGCCCAGAACCCCAGCAGCCAGCGCCATGACCTCGGGCCCTCCGGGGGGCCCGCGATGGTCGTGATGGTGGGATCGGCCGCCGGGGGCGGGGCCTGGACCGTGGTCGCCGTCATGGTGGACACCGCCGGAGGATGAGGAGGAGGTTCCAGGTGGCCAACTCCCTTATCCCGGGCACTTTTACGACGGCTCGGTCGAGGAAGGGCCAGTAGCGGGAACGCGCCGCGACGACCATGACGTCGTCGCGGGCGCGGACCTGCCGCAGGGTGGCGCCGATGTGCACGGCGAACAGGTTCTCGCCGAGCGTGTGCTTGGCCGGCTTTCCGGTACGGCGCCGGTAGCGGGCGCGGGCCCGTTCGGCGCCGAGATAGTGCCAGGGCGCCCACTCGTGACCGCCCCACGGGGACAGCCAGTTGGTGAACGACACATAGATCAGCCCACCGGGCCGCGTCACCCGAGTCAGCTCACTGAGAAACGTCTCCGGATCGGCCACATGCTCAAGGACGTTGGAAGAGAACGTCACGTCCGCGACCCCGTCGGACAGGGGGAGGAGATACCCGTCCGCGATGACTGTCCCGTCGGGCGGCTTCTCCCCCAACTCCCTTGCGTCCGGCTCGAAGAGATAGGCATGGGCGCCGCGCCGCCGGAACTCCTCGGTGAAGTACCCGTTGCCCCCACCGACGTCCACGACTGTGCGGCCGGTGACAGGCCCGTCATAGGCCTCGACTTGATCGGCAGCGTCGGTGGCGAGCAGCGAGTAGCAGGATTCCGGGTCGCCCTGTTCACGCAGGAAGGCCCGAAAAAGGGCGAGAGACCGACGGAGAGAGGGATCCTTGAATCCCCGGCGAGGTGGAGCGCCCCTAAAGGGGCGCGGGGAACTGCGCGACCAGCCCCCACCAGCCCGCAGCCAACTCACGACCCCCAGCCCTTCACCGCCTCACCGGCCACCAACCGAAACTGTCTGACCGTCCGATCCCAGCGATAACGCCCCGCAAGATCACACGCAGCCTTGCCCATCACCTCCCGGCGATGCGCGGACAGCGCAAGCGCACACCACGCCGCCGCGAACGAGGACTCACCACGAGCCAGGACACCCGTCTCCCCGTCCACGACAGAGTCACGAAGCCCAGGAACGTCAAACGCGATCGCCGGAGTCTCCCGAGCCGCAGCCTCAGTCACGACCAAGCCCCACCCCTCCAACGCGGAAGGATGCAGCAACAGCCAGGCCGCACACAGCAGTTCGTGTTTCCGAGCCTCAGAGACATGCCCGGTGAACTCCACACCAGGCCCGGCGAGTTGCTCAAGCCGCTCACGCTCAGGACCGTCACCGACGATCACCAGCCGCCCCCCGACCACGGGACGTACCCGCTCCCACAGCCGCAGCAGCAGATCGATCCGCTTGTACTCGACCAACCGCCCCACCGCCACGAAGAGCGGCTCGACGGAACGCGCCGCACGAGGCCCCGGCTCCTCAACTCCGTTGTGGACAACCCGGATCCGCTCCCGCTCGACCCCGATCCCACGCAACGCACACGCCGTCGAGGGAGAGACCGCGACCAACAGGCCGCGACGCTGCGCCCCGGTCAGTGCCCAGTGTTCGAGTCTTCGTCCGATCCGCGCCGCCGGTGCCATCGGGCCGCCGAACCGCATCTTCCACAGGTCCGTGTGGACGTGGTTGACCAGGCACAGGGTCGGGCCGTGGTGCCATACGGGCGCGAAGTACGGCATGCCGTTGCACACCTCGACCAACAGGTCGCAGTCGCCGATCTGTTGGGCGAAGGCGGTACGGGCGCGCAGGAAATGGCCGTAGGTGCTGCCCGCCGACACCACGCGATAGTCGCGGTAGGCGGCGGGGCCGCCGCACAACAGGGTGACCTGGTGGCCCAGTCGGGTCAGGCCGTCGGCGAGTCTGTCCACGAGGAGTTCGGAGCCGCCGGCCTGGGGATTGTCGAGATCCCGGTGGGCGAGGAAGACGATCCGGCGCGGGAACGGCACCGGCGCCGGGGGGCGCTGCGCGACCAGGGGAGACGTGGCGCGCAACGAATAGGGCACGTGCTGGGGCATAGGTGCTCCAACTCGTCTCAGGGTGCGGAACTTTGGTGGATCAGGGTGCGGAACTCTGACTGATCAGGGTGCGGAACTCTGACGGAAATCCGCGGGGTGGGGG
>NZ_JBLTJC010000495.1:0-6476 GCF_048158785.1 Streptomyces colwelliae
CCCGTCGAAGGAGCAGCTCATGGCCAACGTCGTACGCGCCGCCGAGCGGATCGGGGACTGCGAGAAGGGTGGGGACCGTAGCGCCTGCCCCGTCCTCAGGCCCTACTACCGCGACCTCACCGGCGACGGGCACGACGACCTCACGCTCGGGTTCCGTCTGACGCGCCGGGCTCGGGCCCGTCGGGCGGGGCGGATCCGGGCGAGGCCCAGCCCGGAGTGTCGTTCATCGTCGCTCCTTCACGGTGCCCGTCCGCGGGCGCGGCGGCAGGTTGGCAGCCATCGTGCCATGGGGTGGTCGAGCGGTGACCGGCCGCGGTATGGGCTGCACACCTTCAATTGTCCGCCGGATACGGGGCAGACTGACCGCATGGCTGATCAGTACGCGCAATCCGGCGAGGACGGCCGGCCGTCCGAGATACCCGCGATCCGATGGGACGAGCCCCCCGAGGGCCCTGTGCTGGTCCTTCTCGACCAGACGAGACTGCCGGCCGAGGAGGTCGAGCTGGTGTGCACGGACGCGTCCGCGCTGGTGGACGCGATCCGCTCGCTGGCGGTGCGCGGGGCGCCGCTGCTCGGCATCGCGGGGGCGTACGGCGTCGCGCTCGCCGCCGCGCGGGGCTTCGACGTGGACGAGGCGGCGATCGCGCTGGCGGGCGCCCGGCCCACCGCGGTGAACCTCTCCGTCGGCGTGCGCAGGGCCCAGGCCGCGCACCGGGCGGCGCTCGCCGAGGGAGGCGGTGCCGCGCGGGCGGCGGGGGCCGCGTTGGCCGCGGCGCGGCTGCTGCACCGGGAGGACGCCGAGGCCAGCGCACGGATGGCCGCGCACGGGCTGGCCCTGCTGGACGAACTGCTGCCCGGCGGTGGGCACCGGATTCTGACCCACTGCAACACCGGGGCGCTGGTGTCGGGCGGCGAGGGCACGGCCTTCGCGGTGGCCCTCGCGGCGCACCGGGACGGGCGGCTGAGGCGGCTGTGGGTGGACGAAACGCGTCCGTTGCTGCAAGGTGCTCGCCTGACGGCGTATGAGGCGGCACGCAACGGAATGGCGTACACCTTGCTCACGGACAACGCGGCGGGCTCTTTGTTCGCGGCCGGGGAGGTGGACGCGGTACTGATCGGGGCGGACCGGATCGCCGCCGACGGTTCGGTGGCGAACAAGGTGGGGAGCTATCCGCTCGCCGTGCTCGCCCGGTACCACCATGTGCCGTTCATCGTGGTGGCGCCGGTGACGACGGTGGATTTGGACACGCCGGACGGGGCGTCCATCGAGGTGGAGCAGCGCCCCGGCTTTGAAGTGACGGAGATCACGTCACCCCAAGTGACGGTGTCGGGAGCGGGAGGCGGGATTCCGGTGGCACCCCTGGGGACCCAGGCCTACAACCCGGCGTTCGACGTGACGCCTCCCGAGCTGGTGACGGCGATCGTCACCGAAGAAGGCGCTGTTTCCCCCGTGACGGCGGAGGCGCTGGCAGAGCTGTGTGACAGGTCACGACAGGTAACGATTTAGTTAATGGGATGATGTCGTTTATGAAGGGACGAGTCCTTGTCGTCGATGACGACACCGCACTGGCCGAGATGCTCGGCATTGTGTTGCGTGGTGAAGGTTTTGAGCCGTCTTTCGTAGCCGACGGCGACAAGGCGCTGGCCGCTTTCCGTGAGAGCAAGCCCGACCTGGTGCTCCTGGACCTGATGCTTCCCGGACGGGACGGTATCGAGGTGTGCCGCCTGATCAGGGCGGAGTCCGGGGTGCCGATCGTGATGCTCACGGCGAAGAGCGACACCGTCGATGTCGTGGTGGGCCTGGAGTCGGGCGCTGACGACTACATCGTGAAGCCGTTCAAGCCGAAGGAGCTGGTCGCCCGGATCCGGGCGCGGCTGCGGAGGTCGGAGGAGCCGGCGCCCGAGCAGCTCGCCATAGGCGATCTGGTCATCGACGTGGCCGGTCACTCCGTGAAGCGGGACGGGCAGTCGATCGCGCTGACGCCGCTGGAGTTCGACCTGCTGGTCGCGCTGGCCCGTAAACCGTGGCAGGTGTTCACGCGTGAGGTGCTCCTGGAGCAGGTCTGGGGCTACCGGCACGCGGCCGACACCCGGTTGGTCAACGTGCATGTCCAGCGGCTGCGCTCCAAGGTCGAGAAGGACCCGGAGCGGCCGGAGATCGTGGTGACCGTCCGCGGGGTCGGTTACAAGGCGGGACCGAGCTGACATGTCCAGGGACAGTGCCGCTTCGGCGCCCGGGGGGTCCGGGGCCCGCGCGGGGCGGCCTGTCGGCCGGAAGTCGGCGGGCTCCCGCTGGGGGCGCCTGCTGGAGGGCGGGCTGCTGCAGGGCGGAGTCCAGGGCAGCCCGGTCCTCCGCCTGTTCATGCGCTGGGTGCGTCGGCCGCTGCTGCCGGTCATGCGGCTGTGGCGGCGCAACATCCAGCTCAAGGTCGTCGTCACGACCCTGCTGATGTCGCTGGGCGTCGTCCTGCTGCTGGGCTTCGTCGTCATCGGCCAGGTGCGCAACGGCCTGCTGGACGCCAAGGTGAAGGCCTCGCAGAGCCAGGCCACGGGTGGGTTCGCCGTGGCGAAGCAGCGGGCCGACGAGGCGGCCAGCGGGACCGCCGACGACGGTTCCGGGACCGGCGGCACCTCCTCCCAGAACGTCATCCAGTGGATGAGCGACCTCGTGTCGTCGCTGTCCAGCGGCGGCCAGGGTGCCTTCGACGTGGTGACACTGCCCGCGGGCAGTGAGAGCGGCGGCGGACGCAGCCCGCGCGGTTCCGGGTATGTCGACCCGTCCGCGAGTGTGCCCGAGGACCTGCGGGCGCGGGTCAACGACCGTACGACGGCTGCCCAGAGCTACACCCGCATCATCTACAGCAACGGCAAGGAGTCCCAGCCGGCGCTGGTCGTCGGCAAGCAGGTCAACGACCCGAACGGCGACCCCTACCAGCTGTACTACCTCTTCCCGCTCACCCAGGAGGAGAAGTCGCTCAGCCTGGTCAAGGGGACCCTGGCTACGGCCGGGCTCTTCGTCGTCGTACTCCTGGGGGCCATCGCCTGGCTCGTCGTGCGGCAGGTCGTCACGCCGGTGCGGATGGCCGCCGGGATCGCCGAGCGGCTGTCCGCCGGGCGCCTCCAGGAGCGGATGAAGGTCACCGGCGAGGACGACATCGCGCGGCTCGGCGAGGCCTTCAACAAGATGGCGCAGAACCTCCAGCTGAAGATCCAGCAGTTGGAGGACCTGTCACGGATGCAGCGGCGGTTCGTGTCCGACGTGTCGCACGAGCTGCGGACGCCGCTGACGACCGTACGGATGGCGGCCGATGTCATCCACGACGCGCGCGTGGACTTCGATCCGATGACCGCGCGGTCGGCCGAACTGCTCGCCGACCAGCTGGACCGCTTCGAGACGCTGCTCGCGGACCTGCTGGAGATCAGCCGCTTCGACGCGGGCGCGGCGGCCCTGGAGGCCGAGCCGATAGACCTGAGAGAGGTCGTACGGCGGGTGCTCAGCGGCGCCGAGCCGCTCGCCGAGCGCAAGGGCACGCAGATACGGGTCGTCGGCGACCAGCAGCCCGTGGTCGCCGAGGCCGATGCCCGGCGGGTGGAGCGGGTGCTGCGCAATCTCGTCGTCAACGCCGTGGAGCACGGCGACGGCAAGGACGTCATAGTCAAGCTCGCCACCGCGGGCGGGGCGGTCGCCATCGCGGTGCGCGACTACGGGGTGGGCCTCAAGCCCGGTGAGGCGACCCGGGTGTTCAGCCGCTTCTGGCGGGCCGACCCGGCACGCGCGCGTACCACCGGCGGTACGGGTCTGGGGCTGTCCATCGCCCTGGAGGACGCGCGGCTGCACGGCGGCTGGTTGCAGGCGTGGGGTGAGCCGGGCGGCGGTTCGCAGTTCCGGCTGACGCTGCCGCGGACCGCGGACGAACCGCTACGGGGCTCGCCGATACCCCTGGAGCCCAAGGACTCACGCCGCAACCGCGGACTCAGCGACGCGGGGCTGCCGAGCGGGGGCGGGGACAAGCGTGCGACGGTCCCGGTGCAGCCGATGGGCGACCAGGTGCCGCCGATACCCGCGCGGAACCCGATCGCCCCGAGGCTGACCGGCACGACTCCCACAGCGGACCCGACGGCGCTGCCCGGCAACGGCGCGCGCGTGGTGCCCCGGCCGACCGGCGGCACCCGTCGGCAGGAGGACAGGGCGTCCGCGGATCCGGCTCGGAGCGAGGCCGCGGGCAGCACGGACCCGGCCGCCGTGCCGGAGGACTCGAACAAGCAGGGGGAGGCATCTCGTGGGCGCTGACCGCGAGGGAGGCGCCCGGCGGAAGCCGGGACGCGCGGTGGCGTACGTCGCGTTGGGCGTCGTAGTGCTGGCGGGATGTGCCTCGATGCCCGACAGCGGGGACCTCCGGGGGGTCGAGTCGACGCCGCGACAGGACACCCAGGTGCGCGTTTTCGCGATGCCGCCCCGGGAGGACGCGTCGCAGGGGGAGATCGTGCAGGGCTTCCTGGAGGCGCTGACCAGCGACGACCCGAGCTACAAGACGGCGCGCATGTACCTGTCCGCCAAGGCCGCGCGGGGCTGGCAGCCGGAGCTGTCCACGACGGTGCTCGCCGACGGGCCGAGCACCGAGGCCGTCCGTGCCCCGGTCGGCCGGGAGGACACCGGCACCTTCACGTATACCCTGACCGGCGACCGGGTCGCCACGGTGGACTCGCAGCAGGCGTACACGCCGGCGGACGGGCGGTACAGCAAGGCCGTACACCTGACGAAGGACGCGAAGAGCGGCCAGTGGCGCATCGACGAGCTGCCGCAGGGCGTCGTCATGGGCGAGTCGGACTTCCAGCGCAACTACATGTCGGTCAACAAGTACTACTTCGCGTCGAACACCTCGGTCGGGGCGACCTCACAGCCGATCGCGGTCGCCGACCCCGTGTTCGTACGGCGGCGGGTGGACCCCGTGACGCAGATGGTGCGGTCGCTGCTGAACGGGCCCACCAGTTGGCTCGGGCCCGTGGTCAGGTCGAGCTTCCCCACCGGGACGGCGTTGCGGAAGGGTGTCACCTCGCTGACGCCCGACGACACGAACAAGCTGACGGTGCCGTTGAACCAGAAGGCCTCGCGGGTGGGGCTGGCCCGGTGCGACGAGATGGCCACGCAGATCCTCTACACGCTCCGGACCATGACGCCCACGGTGGACGAGGTCGAGTTGCAGGCCTCCAACGGCGCGCAGTTGTGCGTCTACAAGGAGAGCGACGCGGACACCCTCGCGGCACACGGTGCCGTGAACCGGCCCACGTACCTGTACTTCCTCGACGACAAGCACCGCGTGGTGCGGATGCCCGCAGGCGGCACGCATGCCGATCCGGTGCCGGGCGCGCTCGGCGAGGGCGACAAGCAGCTGCGGTCGGTGGCGGTGTCGCGCGACGAGGAGGCCGGGGCCGGGGTCGGTCTCGACGGGAAGTCGCTCTACGTCGGGTCGCTGGTGTCCGGTGCCTCGCTCGGGGACCCCGTGCTGACCAGCCAGGGCGCGACGGAGGCCGACCGGCTGACGGCTCCCAGCTGGGACGCGCAGGGCGACCTCTGGGTGGCCGACCGGGACCCGAAGAAGCCGCGGCTGCTCCTGCTGCAGAAGGGTGCGGGGCAGCCGATAGCGGTGGAGATGCCGGGGCTGGACGGCCGTATCGAGTCGGTGCGGGTGGCCGCCGACGGGGTGCGGATCGCGCTTGTCGTGGAGAAGAACGGCAAGCGGTCCCTGCTCGTCGGGCGGATCCAGCGGAGCGGGGCGGTGGGGGAGACACCGGTGATCTCGGTGCTCGAACTGCGGTCCGTCACGCCGGACCTGGAGGAGATCACGGCCATGTCGTGGGCCGGGGACAGCCGGCTCGTGGTGGTGGGGCGCGAGCACGAAGGCGTGCTGCAGATGCGGTACGTCCAGGTCGACGGCTCCACGCCGGAGGGCCCGGCGCCCGCTGCGCTGACCGGGGTGAAGGAGATCGCCGCGTCCGAGGACGACAAGCTGCCGCTGGTTGCCTACTCGGAGGACGGGATCGTACGGCTGTCCAACGGGGCGCAGTGGCAGAAGGTGGTCAAGACGGGGTCGGCGCCGGTCTATCCGGGGTGACTCATTGACGCGTTGACGCGTCGAGGTATTGAGGTGGCAGGCTGAAAGCGGCCGTCTCCGGTCGGGCTGAGGCTCGGTGGAGGCGGCCGTTCGTGTGTTCCGGGATGGCTGGTGGCTGTTCCGGGTGGCTCTGCACTCGTGTGGGTGACGGCTGTTGACGGTTGCGCGGAGTTGTCCACAGGCCGTTGTCCACAGGGGTGGCCGCGGCGGCCAGGCCACGGCCGCGGGGCGGTCGTTGGCCCGCATGAACCTGGCTTCCCTCATCAGGCCCCCTTGGAATCGATCATCGAGGGAACCGGGAGGCGCTCTACCGGCGGACCGCCGAGATCAGCCCGCCGGGCTGCTCCTCGCGCTGCGGCGGGG
>NZ_JBLTJC010000496.1:0-6474 GCF_048158785.1 Streptomyces colwelliae
GCAACGGAGTTGTTCGGTGAGCGCGGTCTGGACGCGCCGTTGGAGGAGATCGCCCGGCGGGCCGGGGTCAGCATCGGGACGCTGTACAACCACTTCCCGACCCGGGAGGCGTTCTGGGAGGCGATCTTCCCTGAGCGGCTGGGGGAGTTGGAGCGGGTCACCGAGGCGGCGCTGGCCGCGCCGGACGCGTGGGACGGGTTCGTCGGGTTCGTCGAGGGGCTGTTCGCGCTCCAGGCCGGGGACCGGGGTCTCAACGACGCGCTGGCGCAACGGTTCCGGGCCGCGGGGGAGGTCGAGAAGGCCTGTCACCGGGGGTTCCGGCACACCGAGCTGATCATCCAACGCGCCCGGGACAGCGGGCAGTTGCGCCCCGATTTCGAACCGCAGGACCTCGTCACCCTGATCTGGGCGATGTCCCAGGTGATCCGGGAATCGATGGAGACGGCGCCCGACACCTGGCGCCGCTGCCTGGCGTTCTTCCTCGACGGACTGCGGGCCGGTGCCGCCCACCCCATCGAGGTGCCACCCTTGTCCCAGGGGCAACTCGGCGCGGTCATGCGGTCTCGCCGACCGACCCCGTCGTAGACGTGTTCGCGCCAACCCGTAAGGTTCCGCCATGGCAGTCCCCGAGGTCATTCCGATCGCCTACGAGCCGAATCAACGCAGCGGCGCCGTCGGCCGCTACGCGGACGGCCAGTTCCTGGCGTCGGTCACCTACGCGTTCCCCCAAGGCTTCCGTCCCGACGACGGCTGGGAAGAGCAGAAACGTCTCTACACGGTGCTCCACACCTTCGATGCCGCGGGCCGCTACCGCGACTCGGAGATCTGGTGCGCCGGCACCTGGGCCGAGCAGCAACGCGCCCCGCACGGCGACGACTCGGTCCTCTCGCAGGCCCGCATCCACCTGGCGAAACTGCTCCGCGCCCTCCCCCGCCGCAGCTACACCGACATCGCGGTCCGCCCCTTCCAACGCACCGTGGACGGCGTCCTGTTCGGCCTGCTGGTGGAGGAGGACGAGGACGGCAGCTGGGCGGAGCTGTACCCGGACCGGCACGCCTTCGGGCCGCCGTGGGACGGCACGTACGACGGCTGAGCCCCTCAGCTCGGCCGTCCCCGCCCCAACTCCCGCACAGCCAGAGCCTTTACACTGCGCGTCAGTTGTCGGCGCACAGGGGATGCGCCCGGGGTGGGAGGGGACTCACATGGTCAAGTCAGGGATGTCCAGGGGCAGATGGAGAGCCGTGGCGACGGTGATCGTGGCGCTGGCCGTCGGCTCGCTGCTGCCCGCCGCGCCCGCGTTCGCGGTGCACGGCGCGGTTCCCGGCGACTTCAACGGCGACGGGTACCGCGACGCCGTCCTGCCGGCGCCGGGCGCGAACGTGTCCGGCAAGGAAGGGGCGGGCGCGGTCGTCATCCTGTACGGCTCGAAGTCGGGGATCTCGGCCACCCACCGCAAGACGATCACCCAGAACACCGCCGGAGTACCGGGCACCGCGGAGGCGGGTGACGGGTTCGGCTCCGCCACCGCGACGGCCGACCTCAACCGGGACGGCTACGCGGACCTCGTGGTCTCCGCGCCGTCCGAGGACACGACCCGTGGCAAGGACGCGGGCCTGGTCACCGTGTTGTGGGGCGGCAAGAGCGGGCTGACGACGGGCACCGACCTGCCGGCGCCGTCGGACTACCTGGAGCGGTACGGCACCGACCTGGCCGCTCTGAGCATCGGCGCGGGCAGCAGGACGCAGGTCGCGGTCGCGGGATCGGACTCCCTGGTCTTCAAGGGACCGTTCAGCCGCACCGGCACCTACGGTTCGGCCGTACCCGACCAGAACACCGCCTCTCCGGCGAGCGTCGCGCTCGGCGACTTCGACGGCGACACGGTGCTCGACCTGGCCGTCACCACCCAGGGCCTCAGCGACCTGAGCGGTGGCGAGGTCTACGTCGACCCGTCCACCACCGTCATGCAGCCGAAGCGGGGCAACGGCCTCATCGCCGCCTCGGGCGACGTCAACGGCGACGGGTACACCGACCTCGTCGTCGGCGACCCTTGGGAGCCCGATGTCGCAGGTGTGGACGGCGCGTTGGGCGGACGCGTCCTGGTCTACTACGGCACGGCGAAGGGCATCGCGGCGACCGCCGAGCCCGTGCAGCTCACCCAGGACACCGCCGGGGTGCCCGGCGCGAGCGAGAAGGACGACGAGTTCGGCGGCGCCCTGACCGTGGCCGACCTCAACCGGGACGGGCTCGCCGACATCGTCGTCGGCGCCCCGACCGAAGGCGTCGCCGGCAAGAGCCGAGCCGGTTCGGTGACCGTGATCCCGGGCCGACGTACGGGCGCGCTCGGCACCGGCTCCTATTCCTTCACCCAGGACACCACAGGCGTCCCCGGCGCCTCCGAGACCGACGACTTCTTCGGTACGACGGTCTCGGTCGGGGACGTCAACAAGGACGGAAAGCCCGAGCTGTTCGTGAGCGCGGCCTACGAGAACAACGCCACCGGCGCCGTCTGGGTCTTCCCCGGCGGCACCTCCCGTCCGACGGCCACGGGCACCAAGCTGTTCACCGGACCTGCGGTCGGCCTCACCCAGAAGAGCGACACGGCCCTGGGTGGGTACGGGCTCCTCTGGCTGATCTGAGGCAACGGCCTTTCTCCATCGGCTACTTGAGGACGCCGGCCCCGGTCGTGGTCGCGAGCTCCGTCGGCAGATTCTTCGCCGACGTCTCCAGACCGGCTGTGAGGGTCGGCGTCCAGTTCACGGTGGTCTTCAGCTTCTTGGAGTTGGCGGCGTTGTAGGCGGCGACGAGGTCGGTGGCGGTTCCGTTGACGAGGTTGCCGCCACCGGCGATGGACCCGGTGCCGTCACCGCTGAACAGCTTGCTCACCTTCTGACTGGCGGGAATCTTCCAGTAGTTGTCCTCGGCGACGACCTGGGCCTTGGCCCGCGAGTTGACGCTGTACTGGAGGACGTACCCGTTGAGGTTCGTGGTGTCGTAGAAGTTGTTGTAGATGTGGATCTGGCCGATCCGGGCCAGCGGAGCGCGCTGCACGATGCCCTTCCACACGTTGTGGTGGATGGAGACGCGCAGCTTGCCGACGCTGTCGGTGTCGCTGCTGCCGATGAGCATCGTCTTGTCGTGGTTGGTGAACTGGTTGCGCTCGACGGTCACCAGGTCCGAGCCCTTGGTGATGTCGAGGTCGCCGTCGTGGATCTGGTACTGGCGCCCGTAGTAGGTGGGGTCGGAGGTGTCGAGGCCGGGCGCGTCGGTGAACGTGTTGTGGTCCGCCCAGACATGCGTGGCACCGCGCAAGGTCACGGCGTCGTACTGCGAGTTCCAGTTCCCGCTGTCCCCGTCCGTCGGGTCCCACTGCGGGAAGCAGTCCTGGGTGGCGGCGAAGGTCAGGTTCCGCACGATGACGTTGTCCACGCCCTGTACTTGCAGCATGCCGCCGGTGATCCCGGCCTTGGTGCCGGGCACGCCCACGACGGTGGTGTTGGCCGGCACGCGGAAGATGATGTTCTTCCCCTGCTTGGTCTGCGCCGCCGCCCGCGCCTTCTCCTGTGTACCGGAGGGCAGCTTGGAGGTGCCGTAGGTGGAGGGGTCGAAGGCCTTGAGATACGCGGCCAGCGAATACCCGGTCCCGGAGGCGTAGTCGGCGCAGCTCACCTTCTTCCCCGAGTCGTCGGTGTTGGCGTCGATCGTCCCCTTGACCTTCACGATCCGCGGAGTGGTGTCACTCGCGGACCCCAACGCCTTCACGAGCTGGGCGCGGGTGCTCACGGTGAAGGTGTGCGCGGCGTCGGCCTTCGCGCCGCCGGTGGTACCGGTACCGGAGGACGCCCAGCCGTCCTTGGCGGCGAGCGTCTGGTGGTACAGGTCGACGGTCGCGGTGGTGCTGGCGGCGTTCGCGTTCAGCACGAGGAACCCGGCACCGATGCCTGCGGCGGTCGCGGCGGCGGTGACGACGATCGTGCGGCGCGCGCGGAGGGAACGGCGGTGGGAAGGAGTGGCCACGGGAAGTCCTTTGGTGCGGCGAGGGGTTACGACTCCTCAGTGGCCGTCAGGATCAAGAAGGTTGCCGCGAGCCGCCAACTTTCTTGATCCTGCGCACAGTTACTGCCTACGGCCGATCGCTCACGAGGACGCGGATGCCGACGCCGATGCGCTCGGCTGGGTGTCCGTGCTGTCGTGGGTCTCGTCCGGGGCGACACCCATCGTCAGGTGGGCGCGGACCCCCTTGGCGATGCGCTTCTTGTCGTACTCCAGGTAAAGCAGGCCGCCTTCGTGGCCGTTCTGCGGGTAGATCGTGTCCTCGGTGAGGGTCGTGCGGGTGGTGGTGTTGGTGGAGTACGGCTCGACCGTCGCGGATGCGAGCACGGACTTCTCGTCGAAGAAGAGCTGGCCGGTGTGGCAGGTGTGCCCGCCCTCGTACCCGGCGTCCGTCCACTCGCCGTCGACGTGCACCTTGACGTGGATGTGGACGCAACGGCCCTGGTACCACCCCGGGAACACCGTCTTGAAGGTGACCTGGCCGCGCTTGTCGGTCTTCCAGGTGCCGCGCAGATACCGCTCGTCGTCGGTCGGCTCGGAGTGACCGCCACCGGTTCCGCCGGAGGGGGGCTCGCCGGTAGGGGTGCCCGACGGCGCGTCGGTCGGCGTACCCGAGGGCGCGTCGGTGGGAGCGCCACCGCCTCCACCGCTGCTCATCGCCTCATAGCCGGAGTAGATGCCGAGCGCGCTGCAGTGCCAGATGTCGACGGCCGCGTTCCGGAGCGGCTTGCACGTCTCCGCGTCGATCACCGTGAGGGTGAGGGTCAGCGGAATGCCCACCTCGTCCTCGGTGATGTCCTGCCGGATCTTGTCGGCGTCGATGTAGTACGGCCCCTCGGTGGTCTCCGAGGTGAGCGTGTAACACGCCTCGCCACCGCTCGGCGTGCCCTTCGCGGACCCGGGGGAGGCGGCGCCGTCCGCGAACGCACTCGCGGCGAGCCCTCCCCCCACACCCACCGCGGCGACGGCGGCCCCGCCCGCGACGACGACCTTGCGTCGGGTCAAGTCCCGTTTGTGCGCGGGGGATTGGTTACGCGGTTGGTCCGACGACTCGTTGGCTGTTTCGTTTCCCGTCATGCCCGGACGCTAGGTAAGAGAACTGTAAGAAACATGGGTGTGAGCTGTGTTTTCCCATGAATCCCAAAGTCACCGTCTGCCTGGGCGGTCGCCGATCATGAGGTGCGCTGCTCGCGTATGCGGTGGAGGAGGGCGGCGAGGGTGGTGGGGGCGACGGAGAGTATCCGGGCAGGGTCGTCACCCTCCCTGAGAAGCAACTCACCTTCTGGGGCTGCCACTTCCACGCAGTTGGCCCCGTCGCTTCCGCTGGAGAAGGTCGGCTTCTGCCACTGGATCACGTCTACAGCTCCTTCGCCAGACGATGGAGGACACCCGACCGCCGGCATACAGGAGCTCCGCACTCGCACCCGCGAAGCCGTCCACGTCAAACGGGACCACCCGTACCGCGACGCCAGGCATGTCAGACCGTTCCAGTACGGCATCAAGCTGAGCCCGTGCCACACGCCGGTTCGCGACCCGAGTACGCAGCACCGGTTCGTGCAATACCGCCGTGTACTTGGACCTGCCCCGCTCCTACGCCGCCGAGTCCGCCAACGCCGGCTCGCTGGCCAGCGCCGCCCGCGCCGTGGCGACGTACGCGAGACCCTCCTGCGCCGTGCGGGCCGCCTGGGTGTACTCCGTCACCGTGCGGGCCGTGGTCAGCTGGGCCGCGGCGGCCCGGTGGCACTCGACGGCGTTCGTCAGCGCCCGCGTCACCGACTCGTCGGCGCCCGCCCAGACCCTCGCCTCGGGGACGGTCAGGCTCGCGCCGAGCCGCAGCACCGAACCGCTCGCCTCGACCTCGGCGTCGAGATCGGACAGGTCCGACCGGTCCCGGCCACCCTGCGAGCGCCTCAGCACGACGACCGCGAACACCGCCCCCGCGATCAACAGCAATGCCAGCACAACGAATCCCATCGTTTCCTCCAGACCTCACGTGGTTCACGGGACGAGCCGATCCGACCCCTATGCCCCATGACACTCCCCGCCACTGTGGGAGACCGTCGATCCGTCTGTGTGCTCGCCATGAGCCCTCCATGAGCCTCGGGGTTTTAGGTAGATTCAATCTACGTATACTCAAACTACATAGACTACTCATCGGCTCGGCTACCTCGTCGTGGAGTCCCCATGCCCACCCCTTTCGTCGGCCGTAACGCCGAGCTGGCCCTCCTCCGCAAGCGCCTCGCCCGCGTCTCCGCGGACGCCACCGGCGTCGCCGTGGCCATACGGGGGCGGCGGCAGGTGGGGAAGTCTCGGCTCGTGCAGGAGTTCTGCGACGGCGCGGCGGTGCCGTACGTCTTCTTCACCGCCACCAAGGGCGCCTCCCCCGTCGAAGGGATCGCCGACTTCACCGCGGAGCTGAGGGAG
>NZ_JBLTJC010000497.1:0-6443 GCF_048158785.1 Streptomyces colwelliae
GGGGAACAGGGTGCCGGTGGAGCGGGGGGTGACATGGACGTACGGAGTTGACGGGGTGCACACTACTGACACTCCCTGAGACGCGTGTCAACGGGAGCCCCCACCAACGGTGTTGACAGCGTCCTCCACCGTGCCCGTGCCGAGGCCTGATCCGGTGCACGCCCCCCACGTACCGCCGCGGTGCGCGAAGTCCGTTAGGAGCCCCAAGCGTTGAGCGTGGTCCTGTTCCGTCGTCCGGCCCGCCGTCGCGGACCCGACATGCCCGCCGGCGAGTTGGTCCTCCAGGAACCGCCGACCCTCATGGAGATCGTCCCGGACACGTCCGCGGTGTGGACGTATCTGCCGATGGCGATGATGTCGGTCTCGATGATGATGATGTTCATGCGGTCGGGCGGCCAGTCCAGCGGCATCTTCATGTACCTCGCGCTGGGCATGATGGTGATGGCCGCCGGCGCGATGATGGTCGGCCAGGTCATGCGCAAGGCCGGCGACCGCAAGCAGCGGCTGCGCGGCGAACGCCGGGACTATCTGCGCTACTTGGCGCAGAGCCGACGTACGGTGCAGCGTGCCGTGATCGAGCAGCAGCTCGCCCTCGCCTGGCGGCATCCCGAGCCCCGGGTGCTGCGCACCATGGTCCGCACGACGCGGCTGTGGGAGCGCCGGATCAAGGACGACGACTTCGGCGAGGTGCGGATAGCGGTCGGCGACCAGCAGCTCGCGATGCGGCTGACTCCCGTCTCCAGCAAGCCCGTCGAGGACCTGGAACCGCTGTGCGCGCACGCCCTGCGCCGTTTCATCCGCGCCTACAGCACCGTTCCCGGCCAGCCCATCGCGCTGTATCTGCGGTCCTGGTCACGGGTGTTGGTGCACGGCGACCACGACGCAGCGCGCGGCATGCTGCGGGGCGCGCTGTCCCAACTGGCCCTGTTCCACCCGCCGGAGGAGCTGTGGATCGCGGTCTGCGCCGGTGACGAGGTGCGGGCCGAGTGGGAGTGGGTGAAGTGGCTGCCGCACAACCAGCACCCCCAGGAGACCGACGGCGCCGGTCCGTTGCGCATGGTGGCCTCCGCGTTCACCGATCTGGAGGACCAGCTCGGCAGCGAGTTCTCCGAGCGGCCCGCGTTCGACCCCGACGCCGTGCCCGGCCGTGACGAGCCGCTGGTGGTGGTCGTGGTGGACGGCGCGAGCATCCCGGCAGGGCACCGCTTCGACGGTCCCGGTTTCCGCAACGCCGTCGTCCTCGACCTCTCCGACAGCCTGACCTGGCGCCCCGGCCGCACCACCCTGCGTCTCGACGTCGCCCCGGACACGGTCGCCCTGGTCCGCACCGACCGCAGCCGCAAGGAACAGTCCACCGTCCTGGGCCGCCCCGACCGGGTCGGTCCTGTCGCCGCCGAGGCGCTGGCCCGGCTGATCGCGCCGTACCGGATGACTCTCAGCTCGGACGCGGTCGAACCGCTGTCGAACGACACGGAGTTGACCACGCTACTCGGCATCGCCGACCTGCACCGGCTCGACCCCGACACGATCTGGCGGCGGCACAACGGCTCCGGCCGGCTGCGCGTCCCGGTCGCCGTCGGCGCGGACGGCCGGCCCGTGGAGCTGGACATCAAGGAGTCCGCGCAGGGCGGCATGGGTCCGCACGGCATGCTGATCGGCGCCACCGGTTCCGGCAAGTCCGAGCTGCTGCGCACCCTCGTCCTCGGTCTCGCGCTCACCAACTCCTCCGAGACCCTCAACTTCGTCCTCGTGGACTTCAAGGGCGGCGCGACCTTCCTCGGTCTGGACGAACTCCCGCACACCTCCGCCGTCATCACCAACCTCGCCGACGAGGCCGCCCTGGTGGAGCGCATGCAGGACGCCCTGCACGGTGAACTCATCCGCCGCCAGGAGCTGTTGAGGTCGGCCGGCAACTACACGTCCGCGCTGGAGTACGAGAAGGCGCGGGCCGGCGGCGCCGATCTCGCCCCGCTGCCCAGCCTGTTCGTCGTCGTCGACGAGTTCAGCGAACTCCTCGCCTCGCACCGGGAGTTCATGGAGCTGTTCGTGATGATCGGCCGCCTCGGCCGGTCCCTGGGCGTGCATCTGCTGCTCGCCTCGCAGCGCCTGGACGAGGGCCGTATGCACCAGTTGGAGTCGCACCTGTCGTACCGGATCGGTCTGCGCACCTTCTCCGCGATGGAGTCGCGGGGTGTCCTCGGTGTCCCCGACGCGTACGAACTGCCCTCCCAGCCCGGCAGCGGCTACCTCAAGAGCGGCATCGAGGCCCTCACCCGCTTCCGCGCCGCCTATGTCTCCGGCCCCTACCGCAGGCGCGGCGGTGCCGTCGCGCAGGCCCGGGTCGCCACCCAGGTGGTGCCCTGGTCGACCGGGTACATCGTGCCGCGCGCTCCGGCACCGGCCGCGATCGCGGCGCCGGAGCCCGAGGCGGAGGAGAGCACCGAGAGCCTGCTGGCGGTGGCGCTGGACCGGCTGCGCGACTCCGGGCCGCCCGCGCACCGGGTGTGGCTGCCGCCGCTGGACACCGCGTCCCCGCTGGACGTCCTGCTCGGCGGTCTCGGCGAGGACCCGGACCGCGGTCTGACCGCGTCCCGCTGGGCCGGCGCCGGGAAACTGCGGGTCCCGGTCGGCCTGGTGGACAAGCCCTTCGACCAGCGCCGTGACCCGCTCGTGGTGGACCTCGCCGGGGCCGGCGGCCATGTCGCCGTCGCGGGCGGTTCGCAGAGCGGCAAGTCGACGGTGCTGCGCAGCCTCATCATGGCGCTCGCGCTCACCCACACCCCGCGCGAAGTGCAGTTCTACTGCCTCGACTTCGGCGGCGGCACGCTCTCCCAGCTCACCGGGCTGCCGCACGTCGGCGGGGTCGCGGCCCGCCTCGACACCGAGCGGATCAGCCGTACGGTCGCCGAGGTCACCGCCGTCCTCACCCAGCGCGAGCAGTTCTTCCTGGACAACGGCATCGACTCGATGTCCACCTACCGGCGCCGCCGCGCGGCCGGGGAGTTCCCCGACGAACCGCACGGCGACATCTTCCTGGTGATCGACGGCTGGTCGGCGGTCCGGCAGAACTTCGACCAGTACATCCCCACGTTCAACCAGATCGCCACCAGCGGCCTCAACTACGGCATCCACCTGATCGTCGCGACCGCCCGCTGGCTGGAACTCACCGCCCCGGTCCGCGACCAGTCCGCGACCCGGCTCGAACTGCGGCTCGGCGACACGATGGACTCCGTCGTGGACATCCGCAAGGCAAGCGCGGTGCCGCAGATCCCGGGCCGCGGCCTGACCGTCGAGACGAAACTCCACTTCCTGTCCGCGCTGCCCCGCGGTGACGGGTCCACCGACCACGAGACGCTCAGCGAGGGCGTCGCGGACCTGGTGGACCGCATCGCCTCGGCCTGGCACGGGCCGCGCGCCCCCCAGGTCCGGATGCTCCCGCACCGGCTGCCCTCGGCCGAACTCCCCGAGCCCGAACTCGGCGACGGCGTCAGCCTCAAGCTGGCCCTCGGCCAGGACGAGGAGACCCTCGGCACCGTCTGGCACGACTTCTCCCGCACCCCGCACCTGGTCGCCGTCGGCGACACGGAGAGCGGCAAGACCAACCTCCTCCGGCTGGTCGCGGACTCCGTGGTCGCCCGCTACTCCCCCGCCGAGGCCCGCATCCTGGTCGTCGACTACCGCCGCGGCCTGGTCGACGCCGTCCCCGAGGAGTACCGCCTCGGCCACGCGGTGGCCCTGGAAGCCCTCAAACAACTGGTGGGCGGCTCGGCGAAGGCCCTGCGCACCCGCGTGCCGGGCCAGGAGATCACCCCGGCCCGCATGCGGCAGGCCGACTGGTGGACGGGCCCGCGCCTGTTCGTCCTCGTCGACGACTACGACATGGTCGGCGGCGGCACGGTCATGGACCACCCCTTCGCCCCGCTCTTCGAACACCTCGCGCTGGGCCACGAGTTGGGCCTCCACGTGATCGTCGCCCGCTCCGCCACGGGCGCCGGGCGTGGCCTGAACGACCAGCTCCTGCGCCGCCTCGACGAGGTCAACACCCCGGGCATCCTGATGTCCTGCTCCCCGTCCGAGGGCTACGTCTTCGGCAACGTCAAGCCCCGCGTCCTCCCCCCGGGCCGCGCCCTCCACATCGTCCGCCGCAAGCCGTCCCTCATCCAGACGGCACTGGCGGCGGAGCCGGAGGAGTGAGGAGCCGACGCTGAACGGCACGGCCCCGGGCGACTGTTCGTCACCCGGGGCCGTGCCGTTTCACCTTGTGCGTGGTGTCCACTTCACCTTGTGCGTGGTGTCCGCGAGGACCGATCCGGCCGTCAGTTCTCCGCGGTCCCCTGGACACCCGCGCCCACCGGAACCGAACTCTCCTCGCCCTCCGTGCCCTCCGGCCCGGCCGCCGTGTCCGGGCGCGACGGGCTCCAGCCCAGGCGGCGGCCCCGGGGGAGGATCAGGCCCAGCCAGACCACCGCGATGATCACGGCGAGGCCCGCCGAGGCGGGCCACAGGGCGCGGCGGAGGGGGCCTGCCGCCTTGTCCTCCGGGAGGTGGACCGGGGTGTCCGAGCCCCGTTGGGCGGGTGCGGCGGCGGTGCCGGTCAGGACCGAGGTGACCGCCGCGTACGGGTCGAGGCGGGGTACGTCGGCCGGGTAGGCGGAGGTACGGAGGAGGGTCGCGGTCTGCGCGGCCGTCAGCTCCGGGTGGACGGAGCGGACCAGCGCCGCCGCCCCCGCCACGAACCCGGCGGCCAGCGAGGCGCCCGAGCCGATGTAGTGGCCGGTCTTCTTCGGGCCGATGCCGACAACTCCGTCCCCGGGCGCGGCGATTGCCGCACTGGAGGTCGTGTACGCGCCGGTCGGCCGCTTGCCGTCGACGTCCACGTCGAGGACGGAGAGCACGCCGTCGTCGGCGGCCGGGTAGTAGTCGCGCGCGGGCGGACTGTCCGTCGCCGAGGTCGCCGTCGCCGGTGTGTCCGGTACGGCCGCCGCGATCACCAGGACATCCTTCTTCGCGGCCAGCGCGACCGCCGAGCGCAGCGTGGCGCTGTCGCCGGCGAGCGCAGCCGACACCGTCACCACCTTGGCACCGCCGTCCACGGCGGCCCGGATGCCGTCGGCGACCCGATCCGCGGTGACCGCCCCGCGCGCGTCACTGCCCCGCACCGCGAGGATCCGCGCCTGCTGCGCCACACCCGCGAACCGCACACCGTCCTGCACGGCGGCGCCGATCAGCCCCGCCACGAAGGTGCCGTGTCCCACGCAGTCGGTCCCGGCGTCACCGACCGCCGTCACCCGCCCCTTCAGCGCGGGGGCCGAGGAGGAGACCCCGGTGTCGACCACGCCGACGGTCACGCCGGTGCCCGCCGCGAACGGCCAGGTCCGGCTGAGCTGGAGGGAGACCTGCTCCCAGGGCACGTCGGTGGCGCGCTGGCCCGAGCCCGCCGTACAGGTCGCGTCGGCGTCCAACCGTGCGGACAGCACGGGGAGTTGGACCGTGCTTCCGTCGGCCGCCGCCGCGGATCCGGCGCCGCCGGCGCTCGCGGCGGCCGTCAGCAGCAGCGCCAGACCGGCGGCGCGGACCTTGCCGTGTGTCGTCGTCATGCCCGGGCCGCCCCGCTGGAGGTGGGAGAGGCGGCCGGCGAGTCCGCGAGGTCCTCCGGGAGGAGCAGCCGCAGGTCGTCGAGGCTGGGGACGGCCAGTCTGCTGAGCCGGCCCGCCTGCCGGGTCATCATCCGCTCCAGGATCTGGCGGGCGGTGCGCGCGTTGCCGAACGACCGGTCGCGGGGCAGCCCGTCGAAGTACTGCCGCAGCACCGGCCCGAGCCCGGCCGCGCACTCGTACCCGAGCTGTACGGCGTGCTCGCGGACGATGGTGACCAGCTCGTCGGAGGAGTAGTCGGCGAACTCGACACGGCGCGAGAACCGGGAGGACAGGCCCGGGTTGGAGGCCAGGAACATCTCCATCTCCTGGGTGTACCCGGCGACGATGACGACCACCTTGTCGCGGTGGTCCTCCATCAGCTTCAGCAGGGTGTCCACGGCCTCCCGGCCGAAGTCGGAGCCGGACGCCTCACGCGGGGTGAGGGTGTACGCCTCGTCGACGAACAGCACACCGCCCAGGGCCCGTTCGAAGACCTCGCGGGTCAACTGCGCGGTGTGGCCCACGTATCGGCCGACGAGGTCGGCGCGGGACACCTCGACGAGCTGGCCGCGCGGCAACACGCCCAGGGAGGCGAGGAGTTCGCCGTAGAGGCGGGCCACGGTGGTCTTGCCGGTGCCGGGCGGGCCGGTGAAGACGAGGTGGTGGCTGAGCCGGGGCACCGGGAGTCCGGCGGCCTCGCGCTGCTTGGCCGTCGACACCAGGTTGACGAGGTCGGTGACGTCCCGCTTGACCGCGTGGAGTCCGACGAGCGCGTCCAGCCTGCTCAGCGCGTCGTCGCCGGGGTCG
>NZ_JBLTJC010000498.1:0-6440 GCF_048158785.1 Streptomyces colwelliae
CCCAGACCCCCATCGGCCCTGAAGGGGCCTCGTCCTCAAACGCCGGACGGGCTGAGTAATGCCGGCCGGAACCAAAAAAGGCGCAGCCCAGCAGCTCAGCTCAGCAGGTGCCCGTTCGGTGCCTTCGCTCGCTCCTCGTACTCCGGGAGTACGACCACGGACACCCCCCGCGCCGCCAACATCCCGCTCCCGTCCGCGCCCGCCACGAACGTGTCCGGCTCGCGCCAAGCGGTCACCACCCGCCGTACGCCCGCGTCGAGGATCAGTTGGGCGCAGGGCTTGGGGCGGGAGGCGCGGTGGGTGCAGGGTTCCAGGCTCGTGTAGACCGTGGCCGTGGGGAGGCGCGGGTCCTGCGGGTCCAGTTTCGCCAGCGCCGCCTCCTCCGCGTGGACCACCGGGTCGCCGGACTCGCGGGAGTGACCCCGGGACAACTCCGTGCCGTCCTCCGCCACCACCACCGCGCCGACGCTGAACGCCGTCCGCGAGGGCGGGCAGTCGGCGGCCAGGTCGCAGGCGAGGCCGAGCCAGTGGTGGTCGGCGGCGGAGGGGAGGTCGCCGGTGCCGGGGGCGGTGGGTTCGTAGCGCATGAGGACGACGTCCTCGATGGGGCGGGTCTCCACGAGGCGAAGGCGGCCTGGCTGGTACGTGCCCGGGCCGAAGAGGCGGGGGGCCTTGCCGTCGCCCACGAAGAGGGGGGACAGGACCAGGTGGAGTTCGTCGGCCAGGCCCTGCTGGAGGAGTTGGGTGTGGATCGTGCCGCCGCCCTCGACCATCAGGCGGTCCACGCCGCGGACCTCGTGCAGGTGCTCCAGGAGGCGGCGCCAGTCGAGGTCCGGGCCGAGGGCCACGACGTCCGCCGCCAGGCCCAGCCCGCGTGCTCGCTCCGCGCCCTTGTCCGTCGTACAGACCAGCTTGTCGCCGCCCGTGTGCCAGAAGTTGGCCGCCGGGTCCAGGTCGCCGGAGCCGGTGACGGTGACCTTGAGGGGGTACTCGGGCTTGCCCGCGGCTACGCGACTGGCCCTGCGCCGGGGGGAGTTGACCAGGAGGCGGGGGTTGTCCGCGCGGATCGTGCCGGCGCCGACGAGGATCGCGTCCACGGACGCCCGGACCTCGTCGACGCGGTCGAAGTCGGCCGGGCTGGAGAGGAGCAGCCGGTCGGGGCCGGTGTCGTCGAGGTAGCCGTCGAGGGAGACGGCGGCGGACAGCAGGACGTAGGGGAAAGGCATCGACGCGCTCCCGGCTCGATCGAATGGCGGGGCTTGGTTCAGGCGAATGGCGGGGCTTGGTGGAACTGCGGGGCTTGGTTCAAGTTTGAAACAAACCTACACTGGGGGCATGACGACCCGCTGGCTCACCGCCGAGGAGCAGCGCGCCTGGCGCGCGTACATCGCCGCGACGCACCTCCTGGAGGACGCGATCGACCGGCAGCTCCAGCAGGAGGCCGGCATGCCCCACCTGTACTACTCCATCCTCGCCAACCTCTCCGAGGTGCCGGACCGCCGGCTGCGGATGACCGATCTCGCCGAGAAGTCGAAGATCACCCGAAGCCGGCTGACGTACGCCGTGACCCGGCTGGAGAAGGACGGTCTGGTGCGGCGGGAGGGGTGTCCGTCGGACAAGCGGGGCAGTACCGCCGTCCTGACCGACGAGGGGATGGACGTCCTGGAGCGTACGGCGCCGGGGCACGTCGAGACCGTACGGGCCGCGATCTTCGACCATCTCACCCCGGAGCAGGTGGGGCAGCTGGAGGAGATCAGCGCGGGGATCGCGCGGGCGCTGGAGACTCCGGACGACGTCCCGTGGCGCCGCCGCTCCACTCCTCCCTGTTCGTGACCCGTCCCACAATTCTGTTGCTTCAAATTTCAAGCATGAGGTAGTCTCCGTGATCGTGGATGTGCTTCAAAACTGAAGCACATCCCGGAACACCTGCCGCCGGACCACGGAGACCCGCATGCCCGACTTCCCCGCCGCCACCCCGCGTGCCCGCGTCCGGGTACCGCTGCGCTTCCAGGACGGCTACGGCGTCGACGCCGAACTCGTCACCTTCCACGGCCTGACCGACGGCCTGGAACACCTCGCGGTCGTCCTCGGCGACCCCGCCCCCGGCACCACCCCGCTGGTCCGGCTGCACTCCGAGTGCCTGACCGGCGACGTCTTCGGCTCCGCCCGCTGCGACTGCGGACCCCAGCTGCGCGAGGCCGTCGAGCGCATCGCCGACCGCGGCGGAGTCCTGCTGTACCTGCGCCAGGAGGGCCGGGGCATCGGCCTCTACAACAAGCTCGACGCCTACGCCCTCCAGGACCAGGGTCTCGACACGTACGCCGCGAACACCGCGCTGGGCCTGCCCGAGGACGCCCGTGACTACACGGCCGCCGCGCAGATGCTCACCGCCCTGGGGATCACGTCCCTGGACCTGCTGTCCAACAACCCCGACAAGGCCGACCAGTTGCGCGGCCTGGGCATCGACGTCCACGACCGGGTCCCGACCGGCGTCTTCACCACCGCCCACAACGTCCGGTATCTACGCGCGAAGGTGCTCCAGACCCACCACACGCTGCCGCTGGGCCAGTTGACGGAGCTGAACGCGGGCTGAGCGGCACGGCATTGCCGAGCAGCTCGGCAATGGTGTAGCGGGCTACACCATGCATTCGGGAGGGCACTCCCTCGTGCCGCAGGGCCGCCGCCGGAAGGCTTGAGACCACGATCACGCACTCGATCTCGAACGCGATCCGGATCTCGACCGACCGCCGACGTGGAGGCCTTCCCCAGCCATGGCTACTCTCCTTTATCGCTTGGGCCGCACGGCCTTCCGGTGGCGCTGGTTCGTCACCCTCCTGTGGGTGGCGGTCCTCGGCGCCGTCGGATTCGCCGCCGCCAAGGCTCCCGCCGCCCCGGACGACGGCTTCACGATGCCCGGTATCGAGTCGCAGCGCGCCTTCGACCTGCTGGAGCAGCGCTTCCCCGGCACCGCGGCGGACGGCGCGAGCGCCCGGATCGTCTTCGTCGCCCCGAACGGCGAGAAGGTCACCGCGACCGAGAACCGGGCGGCGATCGAGAAGCTGGTGACGGAGGCGGCCGACGGTTCCCAAGTAGCCTCCGCCGTCGACCCGTTCGCCGCGCAGGCGGTGAGCAAGGACGCGTCGACCGCGTACTCCACCGTCACCTTCAAGGTGAAGGCCGACGACCTCACCGGCGCCGCCAAGACCCACCTGGAACGGGCCATCGACACGGCCCGGGACGCGGGCCTGACCGTCGAGGTCGGCGGCGACGCCCTCACGACCCAGCCCGCGGCGGGCGGCAGCGCGGAGGCGATCGGTATCGCGATAGCCGCCGTGGTCCTGCTCATCACCTTCGGTTCACTGGCCGCCGCCGGCCTGCCCCTCCTCACCGCGATCCTCGGCGTCGGCATCAGCATGTCCGCGGTCCTCGCCCTGGGCAGCGCCTTCGGCCTCTCCGAGACCACGGGCACCCTGGCCACGATGCTCGGCCTCGCCTGCGGCATCGACTACGCGCTGTTCGTCGTCTCCCGCTACCGGGAGGAACGGGAGAAGGGCCACACGCCGCGCGAAGCAGCGGGCCTGGCGGCCGGTACGGCGGGTTCGGCCGTGGTGTTCGCCGGCCTGACGGTCGTCATCGCGCTGGCCGGTCTGTCGGTGGTCGGCATCCCGATGCTGACGAAGATGGGCCTCGCGGCGGCGGGCGCGGTCCTCCTGTCGGTCCTGATCTCCCTCACCCTGGTCCCGGCGGTCCTCGGCTTCTGGCCGAACGCCGTCCTCTCCCGCCGCGACCGCAAGAACAAGGCTCATCGGGGCAAGGACAAGGCCAACGGCGAGAACGGGGGCAGCCGTTGGGCCCGGCTCGTCGTCCGCCGCCCGATCCCCGTCCTGCTGCTCGGCGTCGTAGGCCTCGGCGCGATGGCTCTGCCCGCCCTCAACCTCCAGCTCGGCATGCCCGGCGACGAGGCCAAGTCCACGGCCACCACCGAACGCCGTGCCTACGACGACCTCGCCCAGGGCTTCGGCCCCGGCTTCAACGGCCCCCTGACCATCGTCGTGGACGCGAAGAAGGCGGACGACGCGAAGAGCGCCGTAGCGACGATCTCGAAGGAGATCGCGGCCACCGACGGAGTCGTCTCCGTCTCACCGGCGCGCTTCAACTCTGCGGGCGACACAGCGGTGTTCAGCGCGACCCCCGCCACCAGCCCCACCGACGAGAAGACGAAGCAACTCGTCCAGACGATCCGCGACGAACGGGCCGGTATCGAGTCCGGCACATCCGGCGCGAGCTTCGAGGTCACCGGCACCACCGCGCTGAACATCGACGTGGCGCAGAAGGTGCAGGACGCGCTGATCCCGTACCTGGCCCTGGTGGTGGGCCTGGCGATCGTCCTCCTGCTCCTGGTCTTCCGCTCGCTGCTCGTGCCCCTGAAGGCGGCGCTCGGCTTCCTCCTCTCGGTGCTCGCGGCGCTCGGCGCGGTGGTCGCGGTCTTCCAACAGGGCCACGGGGCCTCGCTGTTGGGCGTCGACCAGACCGGCCCGATCATGAGCCTGATGCCGATCTTCCTGGTGGGCATCGTCTTCGGACTGGCCATGGACTACGAGGTGTTCCTGGTCTCCCGGATGCGTGAGGCGTACGTCCACGGGGACGGGCCCGGTCAGGCGATCGTCTCCGGGTTCCGGCACAGCGCCCGGGTGGTCGTGGCCGCCGCGCTGATCATGATGGCGGTGTTCTCGGGCTTCATCGGCGCGGGCGCCTCGATGATCAAGATGATCGGCTTCGGGCTGGCCATCGCGGTGCTGTTCGACGCGTTCGTGGTCCGGATGGCGATCGTGCCCGCGGTCCTCTCCCTCCTGGGCAACAAGGCCTGGTACCTGCCGCGTTGGCTCGACCGGATCCTCCCCCGCATGGACGTCGAGGGCGAGGCCCTGAGCCGCAAGGTCCCGGCGCCGACCGCCGACACGCCCACCGCTCACCTCACTCCGGTCCCCTAGCACCCCCAGACCGGGGCCGCCGAGAGCGGAGGCGGCCTCGCGGTGCCGGATCCCGTGGGGACGGGGACCGGCGCAAGTCCCGGGCCCGGCGACGGGGCACTCCCCCCGCCCGTCGCCGGGCCCGCGGACGTCCACACCTCACCCAGTCACCAAGCCACCCAGTCACCAACTCGCCCACCAGAGAGGGCACTTCGATGAAAACCTCCGTGCAGGCCGGAGTGGCCGGGCTCCTGGCCTGCGGCACGCTGCTCACCGTCGTCCTGGTCACCCGCGACGGCGACGGCAACGACGACGGCCACACCGGCATCGCCTACTCGTCCCCGACGAAGGGCCCTTACGTGGCCCTCGGCGACTCCTACACGGCCGCCCCCGGCATCACGGACCCCACCGGCACCCCCGCCGGCTGCGACCGCTCCGCCGGCAACTACCCGGCCCTGGTGGCCGCCGAACTCGGCCTGAAGGGTGGGGACTTCCGTGACGTGAGTTGCAGCGGCGCCACGACCACCGACCTCACGTCAGCACAGAAGACGGACGACGGCACCAACTCCCCCCAGCTCAGGGCACTTTCGTCCACCACCCGGCTGGTCACCGTGGGCATCGGCGGCAACGACATCGACTTCAGCTCGATGATCAAACGGTGCGTGGCGATGGGCGCGCTGTACGAGATGACGGGCAGCGGCAAGTACATCTCCGAGGACGCGCCCTGCGAACGCAACTACGTCACGGGCGACTCGGACGCCGTACAGAAGAAGATCGCCACGGCGGGCACCCGGCTCACCCGCGTCCTGGCCGAGGTCAAACGCCGCGCCCCCGAGGCCCGGGTCTACGTCGTCTCGTACCCGGCGATCCTGCCGGCCGACAGCGCCGACTGCGGCCGGGACATGTCCCTCGCACCGGGCGACGTGACCTTCCTCCGCAAGAAGGAACAACAGCTCAACTCCGCGCTGCGGCAACGGGCTTCGGAGGCGGGGGTCGGCTACGTCGACACGTACACGCCCTCCGCGGACCACAACGCCTGCGCGGCGAAGGACACCCGCTGGATCGAACCGCTCGTACCGGAGAGCCCGGCGGCGCCGGTGCACCCGAACGCGCGCGGGGAGCGGGGGATGGCGGACACGGTGCTGCGCGCGATCAAGTCGGCGCTGTAGGCCGGTCGTTGACGAACCGAAGTGTCAACAGTGTCAACCCGCGCGTCCGCAACCTAAGTTGCACCCGTGGGCACTGTGAGTCACGGCAACTCCCTAGGCCGTCCCTGCCGGTCCGGCACAGCATGAGGCGACTCGTCCTCAAGTGATCGGGAGACACAGTGAACTCCTCACCCACCGGTGTCGGCCGCCGCGACTTCCTCGGCCGTACGGCAGGTGTCACGGCCGGCGCGGCCCTGCTGAGCACCCTGCCCTCCGCCCCCGCATCAGCCACCCCGCGCGACGACGCGAGCCACCCGGTGAG
>NZ_JBLTJC010000499.1:0-6396 GCF_048158785.1 Streptomyces colwelliae
AGTTCGCGGTGGGGTACGGCTGAGCGGGTCAGGGGCAGGGGCAGGGTCAGGGCAGTTGCCGTACGAGAACCAGTTCCCGCACCGATTCCGTGTCGAGGCGGGCCAGGGCCGCGGTGATCCCGTCCAGGAACACCGCCTGCCCCCGGTCGTTGTGCACATGGACCAGGTTCCCGGTCGCCTCCTGCCTGCCGATCTCCCGCCGTACCCAGACCACACCACGCGTGCCCGGACCCGGGTCGCGGATGGCTCGGACGACGGCGGTCCAGTTGTGGACGGGTACGTGCTCGAAGCGCGGGAAGTAACGGCGATGCAGTCGGCTCCACCAGCCGGGCGCCTCGTGGGCCGGCTGCCACGGCAGGGCGACCGACTGGCTGCCGTCGATCATCGCGTCGACGGCGGTGACACAGCCGCGGGCGTTGATCCTGTGGTTCTGGGCGGTGACCCGGCGGGCGGCCTCCTCCGGCGACACCGGTTCCAGGTCCGCGAAGGGCGCGCTCGATGCCGGGTGGAAGGGGAAGCCGCCGATCTTGGGGACCACGACGGAGGCCGCCAGCATCGGTGTGCGCGGGAAGCCTGGCTGGTTCAGGGTGCGGCAGGCCATCAACCAGGACGAGTTCGTCTCGTGCACGGGGTGCGGCACGGCGAGTTCGACGAGCCCGCCGTAGAGCGCGTCGAGCCATGCCGTCGCCCGCCGGGCGGGGTCCGCGGCGGTGACCGTCATCTGTCTTCCTCTGTCCGTCGTCCGTCCTTCGCGCGTCAGACCGCGTCGTCCCATACGGCGGCCAGCGCCGTGATCCGGTCCCTGTACTCCAGGGCCTCGCGCCACTCCGGCACCCAGTAGAGGAGGCCGTGTTTGGCCCCCGCGAAGGCTCCGGTCAGAGCCGCGATCGAGTCGGAGTCGCCGGACGAGTGGGAGGCGCGCATGACCGATGAGCGTGCGTGGCCGCCGACGACCAGGAAGCAGTACAGGGCCGTGGCGAGGGCCTCCTCGGCGACCCAGCCGGCGCCGACCACCTCGGACGGGTCCAGCTCCGAGTCCTCGGCGCGCAGGGCGGTCGCCGCGGTGTCCAGGGCGCGCAGGCACTCGTCCCAGCCGAAGGCGATGAACGCCGCCGGGTCGGGGGCGCCCGCCTTGGCGTACAGGTCGCCCAGCCAGTCGGCGTGGTAGGTGTGGCGGGACTCCTGCGCGTAGGCGCGGAGGCGGGGGAGGAGTTCGGCGATGGGGCAGTCGTGTGCCAGGAGCCACGTGGCGTGGGCGGTGAGGTCGCTCGCCGCCAGCGCGGTGGGGTGGCCGTGGGTCATGGCCGCCTGCAACTGGGCGATTCCCGCCCGCTGTTCGGCGCTCAGGCCGGGGATGAGGGCGACCGGCGTGACGCGCATGTTGGCGCCGCAGCCCTTGGAGCCGAGGACGGTGGCGTCCTGCCAGCGCAGGCCGCGTTCCAGGTTGGTGCAGGCGGTGAGGCAGGTCTGGCCGGGGGCGCGGTTGTTGTCCGGGTCGTGCAGCCAGGCCACGAAGTGCTTGCGCAGGGCGGCTTCGACCGTGGCCGGGGTGAGGGCCGTAGCGGCTGCGGCCGGGTCTCGGGTCCCTCGGATCCGTCGGGTTCCGGGGGCGAGGGGACCGGAGGCGGGGGTACCGGCGCTCGCTTCCACCAGCGCTTCGCCGACGGCCAGGGCCATCTGCGTGTCGTCGCTGACCCGGACGATGTCACCTTCGGAAAGGGGGAGGCCCATCTCGCGCCACGGACCGAACTTCGCGGTGATCTGGGCCATGTTCAGGAACTCGGTGGGGTAGCCCATGGCGTCACCGATGGCCAGACCGAAGAGGGAGGCGGCGGCGGCCTTTCTGACGCGTTCCACAAGGGGGTGGCCAGCGAGTTCCCTGAGCGCCAGCAAGCTCGTGGCCTCGGCGAGGGAACCCTCGACAATGTGCGACGAACTGGAGGAAGGCCACCGCTCGACAAGCTCGGTCACCGCCTGGGACGGCGTGAGCCCGCGGGCCTTGGCCGTCTCAAGCCGTCTGCTCCACACGGCACCCAAGTTGACGCCGTCGTCGCCTCTCTTCCTGATCGGGACCCAACTCGCCGCCTCGTCCTCGTCGTTGAACCACAAGTAGCCGAGCAGGTCGTTCAGGTTGTCGGCCACAGCCACGTAGTGCACGGGACCGCTGGTTCGGAACGCGTAGCGCGGCGGCCCCCCAGTGACGATGAGGCCCGCCCCGTCGTCCTCCCAGATTCGAGGGTTGGTCGTTCGCTTGACGAAGCGGGGCTTGGCTTCATGGGAGGGGTTCATCTGAGCTTTCCTCTTCTACTACTTCGGCAGGACGTCGCCGTAGATGTGCCACTGGCCGTTTTCCATAAAGGCGCGAGTCACCTCGTACGAGGTGCCGCGTCCGAGGAGCAACTCCCGCTCACCCATACCGAACGTGCCGACGTTCTCTACCCATAGTGCCGGAGTTCCAGCAGGGACCCGGAGGTGCAGAATGCCTTCCTTCTCCGCGAATGCGGGGACGGCGCCGTTGTCGCCGAGCGAGGTGGACATGTAGCCCTCGTCTGTGAGCGTTTTGCCGACGAGCTGGTCGGGTGCAGTGGCCCCCATGTGGCCGACGCCTTGTCCGCGGACCACTGTGAGGTCCTGCGGCACCGGGGTTCCGGCCAGCGCCTTGTCCGTGTTCTCGATATTACGGAGCACGTCCGGAGTGCCCAGGTCGGCGTTGCCGCGGAGGTATCCGTTCATTTCCTGGTAGGTGGCGTTTTTTGGATTCGGCTCACCCAAGTCGTTCGTATAGTCCAAGAGCGACTTTTTCGTTGGTTCGGGGAGATTGTCCGCATATTCGTTCCAGACATCCCTTCCGTATGAAATTGCCGCTTCCTTGTCCGGGAACAGGTGCGCCCCGTCATACAGTTCGGCAGAGGCTGTCGCGTGCTTCTGCTCGGTGCTGAGCTTGTCGAAGTCGTTGTGCGAGAGCTTCTGGGTGTCCTGGAGACCGTCGTCGAGGTGATCGAGCGACGGATGCTGGTCGTCCAGGAACTTCTGCGCCATCCCGGACTCGACCGAGTCCGCGTGCACGCCCGCCTTGCTCAGATCCTCCCCGTACCGCACCCCCTTGGACGCCAGGGTGGACGCCGCGCCCTCCGCGCCCTCCTCCATGGCCAGCCGCAGCCCGCCCTTGGCCAGGCCCGCGCCCTTGGTCCCGACGAGTTCGGGGATGAGGCGGCCGATGAACTCGGAGGGGTCCTTCTTGAAGCCGTCGACGGCGGCCTGGAGGATTCGCTCGGGGTGGGCGGCGGTGGAGACCAGACCGGAGAGCGTCATGTTGACGTTCTGGTAGTACGCGGCCGGGTGCGTCAGCGCGTAGGGGTCCATCGGGTTGAGACCGCGGGCGAGGTTGACCAGGCCCGCGGTGCCCTTGAGGATGCCTCCGCCGACGTGGGCGAGTTCCACGTGGTACGCCTGGAAGCCGTCGGTGACGTCGTCCTGGATGCGGTCCAGCGGCGGCGGCTCGGCGGGCGCGTGTGCGAGGGCCGCCTTGATCGCGGCGGCGGCCCTGGCCGATGCCTCGTTACGGCCCCGGCGGGCGTCCTCAAGGATGTCCGCGGCCCTGTTCATGTCGGCCTTGCCCACGGATTCGTCGAAGGGCTCGGGCTTCGGGCCGGGGTCCTCGCCGGTCAGGCCCTTGGCGTTGTAGGCGCGGACCTTCTTGTTGTACGCGTCGGCCGCGGTCTCGTAGCTCTTCGTGCCCCGCTTGTAGAGGTCGATGGCCTCATGGGCCTTGTCCTGCGCCCACTTGATGGTGTCCGCGTACGAGTCCAGGGCCGTGGCCGCGTCCTCGCAGGCATCGGCGGCCTGGAGCCACTTGGTGGGGTGCATCTCGAACTTCTTGCGGAAGGCGTCCGCGGCCTCGCCGCTCCACCCCGGCGAGCTCACCTTCTTCATGCCCTGCCCGACATGGTCGAAGGCGGTGAAGAAGTCCTTCAGGTGTTTGGCGCTCTCCCGGACCTTCCCCGGGTTGCCGTGCACCAGCTCGGTCGGGTCGTCGGTGTGGCCCAGGCTCTGCTCGCTGGGGGTGGCACCCAGGTCCGCGGCCACCTGGTCGCCCGCTTCGTGGACCCAGTCACCGGCCTTGTCCAGACCGACGTAGTCGAGGCCGTCGCCCAGCTTGTCGCTGCCGTAGTCGACGGCCTCGCCGAGCTTCTCCTCGCCCGCGTCGAGCAGATCCTCGCCGGCCTCCAGACCGGAGTTGAGACCGTCCTTGATGTCGCCGACGAGATCCCCGAGGCCCATCAGCCGCCGCCCCCGCCCTGCACACCCTGCTGTTGCTGCGCGGCCTGGGCACGCTCCTCGGCGGACGGCCCGAAGGTGCTGTCCAGCCACTTCTCGTACTCGGTGTCGGACACCCCGAACGTGCCGTGCAGGTTCTGCGGGTTCAGGCCCATCGGGCCCATCGTGGAAGAGGTCATCACGTCCCGGCCCGCGTCCTTCCAGCCCTGCTCGACGTTCTCGTTCGCCTGCTTCCACGAGTCGGCGCTGAAGTCCGTGTTGCCGCTGTAGATCCCGGAGTCGTAGATGTCGCCCCAGCCCTCCTGGGTGACCTCGTCCTCGGACGCGTACGGGTTGCCGATCGCCGCGTTCGCGACGACCTTGAAGGTTCCCTCGACGTACTGCTCGGTCTCGTAGTACGTGCCCGCCGACAGGCCGACGCCCTGCGCGAACTCGTTCCCCTCGTTGATCAGCGTGCGCACGCCCCACTCCCAGCGGGTGCAGAACGAGCCGAACGCGTCCTTCACGTCGTCCGTGCCCAGGTCGAGTCCGGACAGGCCGATGTCGCTGAAGCCGCGCCCGGCTCCGGCCACCCCGACCATGCCCAGTTCCTTGAGCTCACCGAGCGCCTCGGTCAGGCCCTTCGCGATGAGCTCCAGACCCTGCGCCTTGAGGTCCTCGCCGGACCCGCCCCCGCCGCTCATGACACATCCCGCGTGGTGTCGTCGGCACCGTCGAGCGCCGCCTCGTCCGGCACGATCCCTCGCACCGGCGGGAACACCATCCCGTCCGGTCCGTCCGCGCAGTCCAGCGCCACTCCGCACGGCACTCCCGCCGCGGGCACCGCCACGTCCAGCAAGCGGGCGCCGAGGATCGACTGGTACGTCCACTCGCGGGTGTACTCGCCGCGTGCCTGGGCGTAGCGGGCCAGGGCCTGTTCGTCGGAGAAGGCGAGGATGAAGCGGATGCCGTCGAAGTCCGCGGTGAGCAGGCCGCGTTCCTCGTCCGGACCGGGTCCGTCACCGAGCGGAACCAGGACCGCCGTGCGACGGAACTCGCCCAGCAGCTTCGCGAACGCCCGCCTGCGGGCCGCCACTTCGGGGCCCTCGGGATCCTCCGGGTACTCCGGGTACTCGGGGTCCTCGGGATCCTTGGGTTCCTCGGGAGGGGGGTCGTCCTGGGGTGGTTCCAGCGCTTCGGCCGGCGCCCGTACCGCGTCCGCCGCGGCCGTACCGGCGCGCTCCGCGGGGACATGCGGCTTGAGCCAGTCCGGTGTGGACACATCCGAGTCGCTCGATGCCGGCGTGGTCATGTCCGCATAATCAGCAAACGGTGACCTTTGCGCCTGTGCGGGCAGCGAGGAACTCCCCCCGTTGTCAACCATGGCGGCATCCTCACACCTCGGTGTTCTCGATCGCAACGCGAGGTGCCGTCGGGGCTGTGGTGGAGTTGTGGGGCCCGGGTGTGTGGCTTGTGGGACCCAGGTGCGAGGGGCGGAATCGGCCGAGCCCGGGGAGACTGGCCCCCATGCATGAACTGACCCGCGCCCAGGCACGCCGCATCGCCGTCCAGGCCCAACTCCTCGACGCCGAACGCCCCACCGAACTTCACGCGGTCGTACGTCAGTTGACCCTGCTCCAGATCGACCCCACGGCCGCGATCGCGCCCAACGCCGACCTGGTCGCGTGGAGCCGCCTCGGTTCGTCGTACGCACGGGAGGACCTCACCGCCGCGCTCGCGAACCGCACCCTCCTCGAACTCCGGGCGATGATCCGCCCGAGCGAGGACCTGGCGCTGTACCGCGCCGACATGGCCGTATGGGAGAGGGATTCGAAGCACTACCGCGAGTGGGTCGCCGCCAACGACGCGTGCAGGCGCGACATCCTGGAGCGGCTCGGCGGTCAAGGGCCGCTCACATCGAGGGAGTTGCCCGACACGTGCGCGGTGCCGTGGAAGTCGTCGGGCTGGACGCACAACCGCAACGTCAGCCAGCTCCTGGAGCTGATGGTGTTGGCCGCGTCGACGAAGACGCCGAACGATGCGTTGCGCGGTACAAGGACACTGGGGTTCGCGGTGAGGAAGTCCGCCAGCTCCCGCAGGCCGGCGATGAACGCAGCCCGGTCGCCGGAGCGGATTTCG
>NZ_JBLTJC010000500.1:0-6394 GCF_048158785.1 Streptomyces colwelliae
GCGCCCGCCCCGCCCCCGATCGGAACCTCCAGCACATACGCGCTGCCGCTCATCCCCGGCACGTCGTGCGTCTGGAGCACCCCGCCGTGCGCCCGTACGATCCCGCGCACGATCGGCTCGTGCACCGGGTCTCCCCCGGCGTACGGCCCGCGTACCTCGATCCGTACGACCTCACCGCGCTGCGCCGCCGCCACGACGACCGTGTTGTCCAGGTAACCGCCCGCCGACACAGGCGAGTTGCCGGTCGCGTCGACGCCCGCGACATCCGCGACGAGATGCGCGAGCGCGGTCGCGAGGAGCCCGGGGTCGACCTCGGCCTCGATGGGCGGAGCGTGCACGGCGAACTGCACACGCCCGGGACCGATCAGCTCTACGGCTCCGTCGACACCGGCGGCGACGACGGCGTCCAGCATCACCTTCGTACGGGTGATGTCGCCCTCGCCGGTCTCCAGCCGCTGGTAACCGAGCACGTTGTCGATGAGCTGCGTGATGCGCGAGTACCCGGCCGAGAGGTGATGGAGGACCTGGTTGGCCTCGGGCCACAACTGGCCCGCGTCGTCGGCGGCCAACGCGGCCAGCTCGCGCCGCAGTTCGTCGAGGGGCCCGCGCAGCGACCGCCCGAGCAGCGTGAGCAACTGCTCGTGCCGCCCGGCGAGTTCCTCGAACCGGTCCTTCTCCCGCTCCCCGAGCGCGGCGTACCGCTCCTCGTTCGCCGCGAGTTCCTCCTCGTGCCGCTCCTGGAGTTCCTCGATCTCGGTGATGTGCTTCTGGCGCAGCGAGGTCAGCTCGGAGGCGTGCTCCTCGTCGATCCGCTCCAGTTGGTCCTGGTGCTGCTTGTCCGCGGCGTCCTTCTCCTCGGCGAGCGAGTCGTAGGGCCGCCGGTCGGTGAAGGTCATCACGGCGCCGACGAGCTGGTCGCCGTCGCGCACGGGCGCGGTGGTGAGGTCGACGGAGACCCGGTCCCCGTTCTTGGCGAACAGCACCTGCCCGCGCACCCGGTGCTTGCGCCCCGAGCGCAGGGTGTCGGCGAGCGGCGACTCCGCGTACGGGAAGGGGGAGCCGTCAGCGCGCGAGTGCAGGACGAGGTTGTGCAGTTCCTTGCCGCCGAGGTCGCTGGCGCGGTAGCCGAGGATCTGGGCGGCGGCCGGATTGACGAGCACGACCCGCCCGTCCGTGTCCGTCCCCACGACACCCTCGGCGGCCGCGCGCAGGATCATCTCGGTCTGCCGCTGCGAACGGGCCAGCTCGGCCTCGGTGTCCACGGTCCCGGAGAGGTCGCGCACGACGAGCATCAGGAGTTCGTCGGAGGTGTAGCCGTAGCCGTCGTAGGCCTGCTGGCCGTCCTCGAGGTTGGCGCTGGTGACCTCGACGGGGAACTCGGAGCCGTCGGTGCGGCGGGCGGTCATGCGGGTGGGCTTGGTCCGGCCGCGCGGGTCCATCGAGTCGGGGCGGCGCATGGAACCCGGGATGAGCCGGGAGTCGAACTCCGGCAGCAGGTCCAGCAGTCCGCGCCCGACGAGCGCGGTGCCCGGGGCCTCGAAGGCCTCCAGCGCGATGGTGTTCGCGTTGACCACGGTCCCGTTGGCGTTGACCAGCACCAACGCGTCCGGGAGCGCGTCGAGTATGGCTGCGAGGCGAGCAGCGCCTCGGGATGGCCTGCTGCTCACGAGACGCTTCCTCCCTGTTACCGCACCTTGCCGACCGCGGAGGCCATCTTGCCAACCTGCCCGCGACGTGTCACGCGAGGGAGTCTAAGGGCAGTCCTTGTGCTCGCGGAGTGAGATGAGAGGGAGGTCGCACGGTGAAGTGACGTAGAACGTGTGACCGAGCACTGATCCCTGCCGTCTTCAGTGGTCACGGCCGAGTTCGGGCAGCAGCGGGACCATCCCGTTCCAGCGGGAGATCTCGCAGCCGTTGCTCCGGTCGTACGTCGCGTCGACGGGGCGTCCGGCCCAGGTGCCGGTGACATGGGCGGTGGCGGGGCCGCCGTAGATCATCGTGCACATGCTGTCCGGGGGCACCGGTGCGAAGGGGTCCTTCCCCCACCGGGTGTTGCGGCCGACGGCCTCGCAGGCGCCGGTCACGTCCGGGTGGGTGCCGCCGCCGGGGTGGCAGTACAGCTCGTGCGTCCCGTCGGCCGCGCCGCCCGCGTGCCGGACGGTGACGGTGAGGTGGTCGCCGCCGGAGCGGTCCTCGTCACGGACGGGCGGTGGCGCGAGGGTGCGCGGCGCCGCGGGGGCGGCCTGCGCGCGGGCGGCGGCGGGCTGCGCGGCCAGCGAGCCGACGGTGGCGGCGGACGCGGCGGCGATCACGAGGAGACGGTTGACCTGCAACATGACCTGACTAACGCCCGCCGCCCCCGGACGTTGCGGACACGGCGGCCGGCATCAACGGCTTTGCCCTGCGGCCCGCCCGCCTAGTACCGTGGGAGGCGATTGGTGACACCGCGCTCGTCTGTGTCATCATCTGCACGCACCTTCCGCGCTCGCGCGGGTGGTTGTGCTGGAGGCGTCGCCTAGTCCGGTCTATGGCGCCGCACTGCTAATGCGGTTTGGGACGCAAATCCCATCGAGGGTTCAAATCCCTCCGCCTCCGCACCTCGTCGAAGCCCCGGTCCGCGCGACCGGGGCTTCGGTCGTTCCCGGGCGTGTCCGCGAAGCCGTTCTGAGGCTGTTTTCGCAGCTCACAAGGGGTATGGCTAACGGATTTCACATGGCGGCGGCAGTCATGTAATGTTCTTCCTGTCGCCGCGAGCGGGCCGGAAGGGCCGGGAGCGACGAAGGAAAACAAGAGAAAACAAGCACTCGTAGCTTAACGGATAGAGCATCTGACTACGGATCAGAAGGTTGCAGGTTCGAATCCTGCCGAGTGCACATCTGACGAGAGGCCCCGGAGCGATCCGGGGCCTCTCGCGTGTGCCCCGGTGGCTGTTTTTCGCAGGCCGGCCGAGGTTCCGGGGCGGGTCCGGGAAGGGCCAGGTCAGGGGCGTGAGGGGTACGTCCGGGGCGGCGCCGTGGTTCCCGGTTGCCCGATCTGTGATGAACAAGCGATGTGGACGGCCTCAGCGAGTGGCGTGTCTAGGCCCATACTGGAGTCAATGACAAAGCCAGCTGCACCGAAGCGCTATTTGCCCACCAGTCCCTTCAAGGCCCCGGCCGCGGCGGCACCCAAGCAGTTTGCCGTGGGCGACCAGGTCACACACGACATGTACGGCCTCGGCCGGGTCATCGGCATCGAGGACGGAATCGCGGTGCTCGTCGACTTCGGGTCGGTTCAGGAGCGCATCCTGAGTCCGTACGCCAAGATGAGCAAGCTGTAGGACCGCCGTGCCCGGTCACGGCACACCAGGTCCCAGCGGCCTGTAACGAACGGGAGACCTCTCATCGACCTGACCTCGCTGTTCTCCGCCCCGGATGGGGCGACCCGCCATGTCAGCGCGGGATCGCCCCCTCCGGCGACGAACCCCTTCCAGGCCCCGGACTTCGGGGAGGACGAGACGCTGCCGCTCGACGACGGGCAGCCCTTCTCGGACATGGACGAGGTTTTCCGCAGGGCGGGCTAGTCGGCGGGCTGGGCTTCCACGGGCGCTGTCCGGCGAAGCCCGTCAACCATGTGCCAGTTCCTCAGCGGTTTCTCAGTGATCCTTCGCCGGCCGTCCGACGGCCCGGAAGACGGCGACGGGATCCAAGCAGTCCCGCCAGTGCGCCACTTCGCCACTTCGCTGTCCTTGACGGTGATCACGGAGACGAAGTGGCTGTCGTAGTCCTGCCCGGTGCGCACAGTCCGTCCGCGCACCGCGTACTCGCGTACGACCACTGACGTCCCGGGGTCCCGGTGGACGGTCAGTCCGTCCGCGCTGTGCGGCATCATGACGTCGCCGTCGCCGCGGTACAGGTCGGCCACCACCCGCGACCGCCTGCGCACCGGCGGCCTCACCCTCACAACCATCGCCCACACCGTCGGCCACACCTCCCCAGGGGGTCCGGTCCAGCCGTGGTCACCCACCGCCAGGAGCACACCGCCCACTGGGTCCGCTACTTCGCCGACCGCGGGCACGGACCACCCGTCCGGCCGCTCGCCGCGGGCGTCGAGGGAGCCGTGTACCGCCTCGGTGACGGGACCGTCGGCAAGGTGTGGAGCGGGCGGCGGCCGGCCGGGGTGGAGCTCATGCGGCGGGTCTACGAGGACATCGCCGGGCACGCCGCGCTGTTGCCCTTCGCCACGCCGGAGATCCTTGCTGTCGAGGAGCACGACGGTGTTCTGGTCACCTATGAACGGGAGTTGGGCGGAGTCCCGTTGCGGAGCGACTCGGCGGTCGTGGCGCCGGGACGGGAGTTGGCCGCGCGGGAGACCGGCGCCCTGCTGACGGTGTTGCGCGGCCTGGCCGCCGTGCCCGGTACCGAGGCCATGCGGCGGCTCACCGCGCAGGGTGACGACCGGCCTCTCTGGGAGGGCCACGCCCGCTTCCCCGACGCGCTCGCCGCCCTCGTCCTGCGTGCCGTCCGTCGCCATGGTGATCTGCTCGCCGCCCAGGTCCCCGACCTCGCGGGCATCGTGCGCCGGACCGTGGACTCCCTGCGGGCGCTTCCCGACGGCGGTCCGGTCAGCGTCGTGCACGGTGACCTCGTACCGCCCAACATCCATGTCGACGACACTGGTGCCCCGGTGGCCGTACTCGACTTCGGGTTCCTCACCACGGCCGGCGACCCGGCCTTCGAGGCCGCGGTGGCAGCCGCCGTATGGGACATGTACGGGCCGTACGCGGAACGGCACACCGTCACCCTCACCCGGCTGTTCGCCGAGGAGTTCCGGTACCCGCCGGACACGCTCGTCCTTTATCGGCGGGCCTATGCGCTGGCGACCTACGACCTGTTCTCGTCGGACGGCGGTGACGGGCATTTCCGTTGGTGTGCCGGGGTCCTCACGCGGCCGCGCTGAACGCGGGGGATGCCACCGGCGGGCGTACCGCGATCGTGAGCGGAGCCGGAGTGCCGCGGTCGGCGAAGACGAACAGGCGGAGGACCAGGAAGCGGCCGATGCCGGCGAGGCCGGAGGCGCTGAGGTAGACGACCTGTTCGGTGAGCATGCCCGGGGTGGGCTGGACGGTGTGGAGGATCAGGATCGCCGCGGACGTCATCGCGTAGGCCGCCGTGGCCGAACCCGCCGACTGCCAGTGCTCGCGCCAGCCCGGGCGGCGGCCGGTGCCGAAGGTGAACAGGGCGTGCAGTTCGGTGCAGAGGATGGTCGAGGCGATCGTGATCAGGGCGTTCGCCGCCGCCCAGGGCATCAGCGCGGCCAGCAGCGGTACCGCCGCGCTGGAGACGACCCCGACCCCGCCGCCGCACACCACGAACCTGACGAAGGATGCGAACGGGCCGGGCTTCATGGGATGTCCCTCCGTACGGCGGCTGTCGGGCCTGTGCCGACCCTCTTGACCGGCTGAGGTCAACGATGCCGTCGTACGGTTCCGGGCACGATGAAGCGGTCTCCCGAACCGGTGGTGGAGTGGGCTGTACCTACGGGGTCGGGTTAGCCCCCGTACGCGCCCGTGCCGCCGGCCGGCTCACAACTCCTTGTCCCTGGCCCGGAGTTCCTCGATGTAGTCCTGTGCCAGCGTCGACGTCCGCGTGAACCAGTCGTTCAGTACGGCGATCTCGGCGGGGGAGTAGTCGGCGAACTGGGCGTTGAGGCGGTCGTAGTAGGGGCCGTAGAGGGCGACGACACGGGTCACCGCGGCCGGTACCGAGGCGACGCGGACGCGGCGGCGGTCGGTCGGGTCGGGGACGCGGGTGATGTAGCCGGCGCGCTCCAGGCGGTTGAGGATGCCGGTCACCGCGCCAGTCGTGACGTGGGCGTGTTCGGCGAGGTCGCCCGCCGTGAGGAGGTTCTCGCCGGCCTTCAGGACGCAGGCGAAACAGAGCAGATCGGTGACGTTCAGGCCCAGCCGCTCGGCCATTTCCTGCTGGCCGAGCTGGGCGGTGGCGATGAGGGAGTCCATCGCGTCCAGCGCCTGGGCCGGGGTGGCGGTGGGGCGAGGCTTGGCTTGCATCGTTATTGCCTTAGCTGGTGAGAGGTTTCTATTCTAAACTTCTTAGTGAGTGAGGTATCTGTTTTCTGTCTGCCCGGGCTTCGGGCTGGGCTTGGAAGGAGGCCGCACATGAGCGCACATCAGTATGACGAGGGACATACGGTCGCGGGCTGGACCGGATTCGGTATCGCGACCGTCGGCACGACCGTCGCGGGGGTGGGCGTGTGCGCGGTGTCTGCCCTGCTGATCGCGGGCGGGCTGGCGATCGTCGCGGTGGGCGTCCTGGTCACCTGGGCGCTCCATCTCACCGGGTGGGGCAAGCCGCCCGGGCGGCGGGAGCGCGCGCAGTGGGGGATGCGGGTGCGG
>NZ_JBLTJC010000501.1:0-6387 GCF_048158785.1 Streptomyces colwelliae
CATCAGGACCCCCCACGATCCCCCCAGATCCCCCTCCAAGAGTCCTGATGCCAAGTACGACCCGCGTGGTGGGGAGAGGGTTGTACGACATCTTGAGAATTCTTCAAGGCGGGTTCGAGGTGCCGACGAATTGGGGCGGACGTAGCGTTTCAGACATGAGCGAAGACTCGGCTACGGCCTTCCAGGGCGCCGTCCTCGACGAGCTGGGCGACGACAAGGTGCAGGAGATCGCGGGGCTGCTCGGCACGGACGAGGCGGGCGCCCGGGACGTGGTCGGTACGACCGCGTCGGCGCTGTCCGGCGAGGCGGCTGCCGCCGAGACCGTGGAGACGCCTACGGAGGCTCCGCTCCAGGGCGTGGCCACGCTGGGCGGTTTCGCGACCGGGGGGCTCATGGCCGGGATGCTGGCCAAGGCGGCCAGGCCGGTGGCGAACGCGGTGGCCAAGAAGACGGGGCTGCCGCCGGCGACCGTCGCGCGGGTCGTCGAGATGCTGATCCCGGCCGTCCTCGCGGTGCTCACGAAGCGGGCGGCAAAGAAGAAGTAACGCGTGCGGTGCGGGTGTTGGCCGGTCGGTACGGCATACTCCTGACCTCCTGCCCCACCCCGGATCGAACGGGGTGGGGCAGGGCTCAGGGGTGTGTCAGCGCGGGGCGGCCGGCGTCAGCGGACGGTGACCGAGACGCCCTTGGACACGGCGGCGCCGTCCTTGACACGCAGGACCTGGACGCCCTTCTTCTGGAACTTGTCGGTCAGCTTGTAGGCGCTGTGGTTGACCTTGGCGGTCACGGGCAGGGACTTCCAGGTCGTGCCGGTCTTCACCTGGAGCGTGACCTTGCTGCCCTCCTTCAGACCGGCGGTCTTGCCGGTGAAGGTGACCACGTCACCGAGCTTCACGGCGGCGTGGTTGGCCTTGAGGGTGATGCTCGGCGCCGGGGCGGCGACGGCGGCGGTGGTGCCGACGGCGACGAGCGCGGCGGAGACCACGGACACGGCGGCGATACGCACGTTCACAGATAACTCCTTGTTTTGTTTCTCGAATTACTTCTCTTATGCAGCTCTCAGGCTTCTCTCATACAAGAGAAAGCCCGGAAGGCCGCGCTTCCGGGCTTTCTCCCGGCCCCGCGGCGAGCACGATCCTACAGACATGACCTGGGGAGATACGGTTCCGAAAAGCTCCGAAAAACCTAAATCGACAGGCTAGTCACAGGAATAGCGCGCACCGCACGGACCCTGATCTGCATTTATAAAAATGAGCTGTGTGAAGGTGACTCTCACATTCAGACGGTGACGAACTGCCAGTGCTGGGCCGCTGTGCCGTCGCAGGCCCGCAGCCTGGTCCCCGCGGAATCGGCCGTGCTGGCGCTCACCACCCACAAGCACTGGTTGAGGCCCCGCGACCGGACCTCGTTCCACTCGAACCCCGCGGGCACCGCACTCCACTGCTGTCCGGTATTGCCGTTACAGGTGTTCACCACGGTGACCGTGAACAGGAAGGGCTGCATGCACAGGCCGCTCTCCTTGCTCACCAGGAAGTAGAAGCCGTCACCGGAGGGCACCGCGGTCCACAGCTGGTTGTCCGTACCGGTGCACCTGAACTGCTGGACACCGGCGAACGGTTTGGGGTCCTCTCGCCTGACGTCCAGGCACTTGCCGCTGTTCTGGTTGACCACCTTGAAGTACGCGCCGGCCAGTGCCGGTAGCGCCGAGCCGGCCGGTTGGGCTCCGGCGGTGCCCGAGCCGCCGATCACCACGACCGACACGGCTGCCAGGAGCGCCAGGAGCGTCCCCGCGCGTCTGCAAATACTGGAAATGGCCATCTCATCTCCCCGTCGGACGGCCGCGACGGCCCCGTGCCCCCGCGTTGTCGGACCGTCCGCGGGCAGTGTCCACCTGCCGCGAGTGGCCTGTCGCGCCCTGTTCCGGCGAACGGAACCGCCCCACCCCGCCGGAGCGGAGTGGGGCGGGACACGAGCGGGTCACTCACGGACTCATCGGATCACGTGCTCCACGAACCGCGCCGCCGTCTCCGCCAGCACCTCGCGCCCGTCCCGCGCCCACAGTCCGTCGTTGAACAGCTCGACCTCGATGGACCCGGTGTACCCGGCCGCCTCGACGTACGACAGCCACTCCCGCATGTCGATCGCGCCGTCCCCGATCTGCCCGCGGCCGTTGAGCACGCCCTCGGGCAACGGGGTGGTCCAGTCGGCGAGTTGGAAGGTGTGGATACGGCCGCCCGCGCCCGCCCGGGCGATCTGCTCGGGCGCCCGGTCGTCCCACCAGATGTGGTACGTGTCCACCGTGACGCCGACCTGCCGGGCGGGGAAGCGCTCGGCGAGGTCGAGGGCCTGGGTGAGCGTGGAGACCACGCAGCGGTCGGAGGCGAACATGGGGTGCAGCGGCTCGATGGCCAGCCGTACGCCCCGCTCCTCGGCGTAGGGCCCCAACTCCCCCAGCGCGTCGGCGATCCGCTCCCGCGCGCCGTGCAGGTCCTTGGAACCGGCCGGGAGACCGCCGGACACCAGCACCAGGGTGTCGGTGCCGAGGGTGGCGGCCTCGTCGACGGCCCGGCGGTTGTCGTCGAGGGCGCGGGCGCGCTCGTCCGGGTCGATCGCGGTGAAGAAGCCGCCCCTGCACAACGTTGTCACCGTGAGCCCCGCGCCGCGGACCAGCTTCGCGGTCTCCTCCAGGCCGTACGACTGGACCGGCTCGCGCCAGAGGCCGACGCCGGGGGCGCCCAACTCCAGGCAGGCGTCGACCAGTTCGGGCATCGACAGCTGCTTGACCGTCATCTGGTTGATGGAGAAGCGGGACAGGTCGGGATTGCTCACTGGGTCACTCCGTACAGGGCGAGCAGGTTCTTCATCCGTTCCTCGGCGAGCTTCGGGTCGGGGAACAGGCCCAGTCCGTCGGCGAGTTCGTAGGCGCGGGCGAAGTGCGGGAGGGAGCGGGCCGATTGAAGGCCGCCGACCATCGTGAAGTGCGACTGGTGGCCCGCGAGCCAGGCCAGGAACACCACGCCCGTCTTGTAGAAGCGGGTGGGGGTCTGGAAGAGGTGGCGGGACAACTCGACGGTGGGGTCGAGGAGTTCGCGGAAGCCGGCCGTGTTCCCGGTGTCCAGGACGCGGACCGCCTCCGCCGCCAGCGGGCCGAGCGGGTCGAAGATGCCGAGCAGGGCGTGGCTGAAGCCCTGGTCGTCGCCCGCGATCAGCTCGGGGTAGTTGAAGTCGTCGCCGGTGTAGCAGCGCACACCCTGCGGCAGTCGGCGCCGGATGTCGATCTCCCGCTGAGCCTCCAGGAGCGACACCTTGATGCCGTCGACCTTGTCGGGGTGCGCGGCGATGACTTCGAGGAACGTGTCGGTGGCCGCGTCGAGGTCCGACGAACCCCAGTAACCCTCGAGCGCCGGGTCGAACATGGGGCCCAGCCAGTGCAGGACGACCGGTTCGGACGCCTGGCGCAGGAGGTGGCCGTAGACCTCCAGGTAGTCCTCGGGGCCCTTCGCCGCGGCCGCGAGCGCGCGGGACGCCATCAGGATGGCCTGCGCGCCCGACGCCTCGACGAGCGCCAACTGCTCCTCGTACGCGGCCTGTACGTCGGCCAGGGAGGCCGGGCCGGTGATCTGGTCGGTGCCGACGCCGCACGCGATCCGGCCGCCAACTGCCTTGGCCTCGGCGGAACTTCGGCGGATCAGCTCGGCAGCGCCCGCCCAGTCCAGGCCCATCCCGCGCTGGGCGGTGTCCATCGCCTCGGCGACACCGAGCCCGTGCGACCAGAGGTGGCGGCGGAAGGCGAGGGTGGCGTCCCAGTCGACGGCGGCGGCCGAGTCGGGGCTCGTGTCGGCGAACGGGTCGGCGACGACGTGCGCCGCCGAGAACACCGTACGAGAGGTGAAGGGGGTACCGGCGGTGACGGCGAGGGGTTCCTGTCGGGGCTCGTACGCCCTCAAGGACCCACTGCTGTCCGGGAGTTGGATGGTCACAGGGTGATCTCCGGTACGTCGAAACGGCGGCCCTCGGCGGACGACTTCAGGCCCAGCTCGGCGAGCTGGACGCCGCGGGCGCCGGCCAGGAGGTCCCAGTGGTAGGGGGCGTCGGCGTAGACGTGGCGGAGGAACAGCTCCCACTGGGCCTTGAAGCCGTTGTCGAAGTCGGTGTTGTCGGGGACTTCCTGCCACTGGTCGCGGAAGACCTCGGTGGCGGGGAGGTCCGGGTTCCAGACCGGCTTGGGGGTGGAACTGCGGTGCTGGGCACGGCAGTTGCGCAGCCCGGCGACGGCGGAACCTTCGGTGCCGTCGACCTGGAACTCGACGAGTTCGTCGCGGTTGACGCGGACGGCCCAGGAGGAGTTGATCTGGGCGATGGCGCCGCTGTCGAGTTCGAAGATGCCGTAGGCGGCGTCGTCGGCGGTGGCGTCGTAGGGCTTGCCGTTCTCGTCCCAGCGCTGCGGGATGTGGGTGGTGGCGATGGCCTGGACGGACTTCACGCGGCCGAACAGCTCGTGCAGGACGTACTCCCAGTGCGGGAACATGTCGACGACGATGCCGCCGCCGTCCTCCGAGCGGTAGTTCCACGACGGGCGTTGGGCGGCCTGCCAGTCGCCCTCGAAGACCCAGTAGCCGAACTCGCCCCGGATCGACAGGATCCGGCCGAAGAAGCCGCCGTCGATGAGGCGCTTGAGCTTCAGCAGGCCCGGGAGGAACAGCTTGTCCTGGACGACGCCGTGCTTGATGCCGGCGGCGTCGGCGAGGCGGGCCAGTTCGAGCGCGCCCTCGAAGTCGGTGGCCGTCGGCTTCTCGGTGTAGATGTGCTTGCCCGCCGCGATCGCCTTCTTGAGCGCCTCCTCGCGGGCCGAGGTGACCTGGGCGTCGAAGTAGATCTCGACGGTCGGGTCGGCGAGGACCGCGTCGACGTCCGTGGAGACGTTCTCCGGGTCGAGCCCGTGCTGTTCGGCAAGCGCCTTCAGCGCGTGCTCGCGGCGGCCCACGAGGATCGGTTCCGGCCACAGAACCGTACCGTCGCCGAGGTCTAGACCACCCTGCTCGCGCAGTGCGAGGATCGAGCGGACGAGGTGCTGTCGGTAGCCCATGCGCCCGGTCACGCCGTTCATGGCGATACGCACTGTCTTGCGTGTCACGTGTTTCCCTTCGTCCACGCACGTTTCCACGTACGTCCCAAGAACGCAGCAAGCGCTTTCTATATATGCAGAAGCTAGCCTTTGCCCACTGGTCTGTACAAGACCGTGATGGGGTCGAGTTGTTCGAGGGGGCGAACAACCGGGGTGGGTGGCCTTATCGTCTGCTCGGACGGGGGCTTCCTTTGAGCAGCCTATGTACAACGGCGTACGACAAGATGCGCGACCGGAGGACGAACAACATGACGGTGACCCTGGCGGACGTGGCGGCCCGCGCCCAGGTCTCCCCCGCGACGGTGTCGCGCGTACTGAACGGCAACTACCCGGTCGCGGCCACCACGCGGGAGCGGGTGCTCCGGGCGGTCGACGAGCTCGACTACGTGCTCAACGGTCCCGCGAGCGCGCTGGCGGCGGCCACCTCCGACCTGGTCGGCATCCTGGTCAACGACATCGCCGACCCCTTCTTCGGGATCATGGCGAGCGCGATCCAGGGCGAGATCGGGGGGCCGGGGGGCCGTGCGGGCGGGGAGCGCCTGGCCGTGGTGTGCAACACGGGCGGCGCCCCGGAGCGCGAGCTGACGTACCTCACGTTGTTGCAGCGGCAGCGGGCGGCGGCCGTGGTGCTGACCGGTGGCGCGATGGAGAACGCGCCCCACGCGGCGGCGGTCGCGGCGAAGCTGCGGAAGCTGGGCGAGGCCGGGACGCGGGTGGTGCTGTGCGGGCGGCCGCCGGCGCCGGACACCGGGGCGTTCGCGCTGACCTTCGACAACCGCGGGGGCGGGCGGGAGTTGACCGAGCACCTGATCGGGCTCGGCCATCGCCGGCTGGGCTACATCGCGGGCCCGGAGGAACGGACGACGACGCGGCACCGGCTGGAGGGCCACCGGGAGGCGCTGGCCGCGCACGGGATCGTGGAGGATCCGCGGTGGACCGTGCACGGGCGGTACGACCGGCGGTCGGGCTACGAGGCCACGCTGGAACTGCTGCGGCGGGACCCGTCGTTGACCGCCGTGGTCGCCGCGAACGACTCCGTCGCGGTGGGGGCGTGTGCGGCGCTGCGGGAGTCGGGCCGGCGGATTCCGGACGACGTCTCGGTCGCCGGGTTCGACGATCTGCCGTTCAGTGTGGATGCGGTGCCTTCGCTTACGACGGTGCGGTTGCCGTTGTCGGAGGCGGGGGCTCGGGCCGGGCGGATCGCCATGGGGCGGGAGGAGCCGCCGCCCGGTGGGATCGCCACGGTTCGGGGGGAGTTGATG